>OZ257127.1:3587500-3680853 GCA_965278965.1 Actinomycetes bacterium | reverse complement strand
TGTGGCGGCGCCCGTGCGTCTCGACCAGCCCGACGACGACGTCGGTGCCACGCTCGGCTCGGCGATGGGCCTCACCCAGCATCGCGAAGGTCTTCCCGACGCCGGGTGCGGCGCCGAGGTAGATGCGCAGGAGGCCACGAGACATGGACCTATTGTCCGACGTCACGCACCTCCCGGCTGCGAGGAGAGCGCCAGGTTCAGCTCGAGAACGTTGACTCGGGGCTCGCCGATGAAGCCCAGGAGCCGCCCTTGCGTGTTGTCAGCGACGAGGTCGGCGACCGTCTCCTCCGAGAGCCCGCGGGCCTTCGCGACCCGGCTGACCTGTTCGTCGGCGTACTCGGGGCTGATGTCGGGGTCCAGCCCGCTCGCCGACGCGGTCACGGCGTCCGGCGGGACGGCCGCGGGAGCGACTCCGTTCTCGGCCGCGGCCGCGGCCTTCCGCTCGGCGACGGCATCGACGAGGGCGGGGTTGTCCGCCGCGAGGTTGCTGCCGCCGCTGGCCAGTGCGTCGTAGCCGTCCCCGGCGGCAGACGGCCGCGGGTGGAACCACTCGGGGCCGTCGAAGGTCTGCCCGATGAGCCGCGAACCGACAACGGTTCCCGTGCTGTCGGTGACCCATGAGCCGTCGCTGAGCGATGGGACGATCCGCCCGATGGCGAAGATCGCCAAGGGGTAGACGATGCCGAGGAGCACCGTCATGACGAGCAGGACGCGCAGCCCCACCCAAGCCTGCCGAAGAGTCTGTGCCATGGCGTCATCCGATCCCGGGGATGTGTGAGATGAGGAGGTCGAGAAGCTTGATGCCGACGAACGGGACGATGATCCCGCCGAGGCCGTAGACGAGCAGGTTCCGCGTCAGCAGCGACGATGCGCTCGACGGGCGGTAGCGAACTCCGCGTAGTGCGAGCGGGATCAGCGCGATGATGACGAGGGCGTTGAACACGACGGCCGAGAGGATCGCCGAGTTCGGCGTGCTCAGGTGCATGACATTGAGCACGTCCAGGCCCGGGTAGGCCACAACGAACATCGCCGGGATGATGGCGAAGTACTTCGCGACGTCGTTGGCGATCGAGAATGTCGTCAGCGAGCCGCGGGTGATGAGCAGCTGCTTGCCGATCTCCACGATGTCAATGAGCTTCGTCGGATTGGAGTCGAGGTCGACCATGTTCCCGGCCTCCTTCGCCGCGGAGGTCCCGGTGTTCATCGCCACCCCGACGTCCGCCTGCGCGAGAGCCGGAGCATCGTTCGTCCCGTCGCCGGTCATCGCGACCAGCCGACCGCCATCCTGCTCACGCTTGATGAGCGCCATCTTGTCCTCGGGTGTCGCCTCGGCCAGGAAGTCGTCAACTCCCGCCTCCTCGGCGATGGCCGCCGCCGTCATCGGGTTGTCGCCGGTGATCATGACGGTCTTGATTCCCATTCGGCGCAGCTCGGCGAACCGCTCGCGTATCCCGTCCTTGATGACGTCCTTGAGGTGGATGACGCCCAGGACGTGACCGCCTTGCGCGACCACGAGCGGCGTCCCGCCGGCCCCCGCGATCGCGTCCACCGTCGCCTCGCACTCCGGCGGCACGGTCCCGCCGCTCCCGGTGGCATACGCGAACACCGCCGCCGCCGCGCCCTTGCGGACGCTGCGGCCATCCACATCGACACCGCTCATCCGGGTCTGGGCCGTGAAGGGGACGAACACCGCGTGCGACAGCGTCCCCTCCTCGGGCGCGCGTAGGCCGTACCGGTCCTTGCACAGCACGACGATCGAGCGGCCTTCCGGCGTCTCGTCGGCCAGGCTGCTCAGCTGTGCCGCCTCAGCAACCTCGTCGATGGTCACGCCGGGCGCCGGGATGAGCTCGACCGCCTGCCGGTTGCCGAGGGTGATGGTGCCCGTCTTGTCGAGCAGCAGGGTCGACACGTCGCCCGCCGCCTCGACCGCACGGCCGGACATCGCCAGAACGTTGCGCTGGACGAGGCGGTCCATCCCCGCGATCCCGATGGCCGAGAGGAGCGCCCCGATCGTCGTGGGGATGAGGCAGACGAGCAGCGCGACGAGCACGACCACGCCCGGAGTGGTGCCGGCGTAGTCGGCTAGCGGTGACAGTGTCAGGACGACCAGCACGAACACGATCGTCAGCGACGCCAGGAGGATGTTCAGGGCGATCTCGTTCGGCGTCTTCTGCCTGCTGGCACCTTCGACCAGCGCGATCATGCGGTCGATGAAGGTGTGCCCGGGCGCGGCGGTGATCTGCACGACAATCCGGTCCGAGAGCACCTTGGTGCCGCCGGTGACCGCGCTACGGTCGCCGCCGCTCTCCCGGATGACCGGCGCGGACTCGCCGGTTATCGCCGACTCGTCGACGCTGGCAACGCCCTCGACGACGTCGCCGTCACCGGGGATCACGTCGCCCGCCTCGCAGACGACTCGATCGCCGACCCGAAGCTCGGTTGCCGGGACGACCGACTCGGAGCTGGCGCCGTCGATGCGGCGCGCCATCGTGTCGCGGCGGGTCGCCCGCAGCGACGCCGCCTGGGCACGCCCACGACCTTCCGCCACCGCCTCCGCGAGGTTGGCGAAGATGACCGTCAGCCAGAGCCAGACGGCGACGGACCACGCGAAGACACTCGGCTCGACGATTGCCGCCACGGTCGTCAGTGCGGACCCGACCAGGACGACGAACATGACCGGGTTGCGCCACATCGCTCGAGGATCCAGCTTGCGCAACGCGCCCGGGATGGCGGTGACCAGCGACCGGGCGTCGAACGCCCCGGAGCTAACGCGGGGAAGGTCGGTGGTGGTGGTGCTCATGACAGGGCCTCCGCGATCGGACCGAGGGCTAGGGCAGGGACGAACGTCAAGCCGGCAACAAGGAGCACGACGCCTACGACGAGCACGACGAACAGGGGACGATGCGTCGGCATGGTGCCGCTGGTGACTGGCACCTTCCCCTGGCGGGCCAAGGACCCGGCGAGGGCCAGCACGAAGCAGATCGGTAGGAACCGTCCGAGCGCCATGGCTACCGCGAGCCCGACGTTGTAGAAGTCGGTGTTGGCGTTCAGGCCGGCGAACGCCGAGCCGTTGTTGTTCGACGCGGACGCGAAGGCGTAGAACACCTCGGACAGCCCGTGCGGTCCCGGGTTCAGGATGGACGCCTGACCGGTCGTCGAGGCCATCGCCGCGCCAAGGCCGAGCAGGACGAGGGTGGGCGTGAGCAGGATGTAGAGCGAGACGAGCTTCATCTCCCGGGCGCCGATCTTCTTGCCCAGGTACTCAGGAGTCCGGCCGACCATCAGCCCGGCGATGAACACGGCCACGATCGCGACCATGAGGATGCCGTACAGGCCCGCGCCCACGCCGCCCGGCGACACCTCGCCGAGGATCATGTTCGTGATCGTGATGCCGCCGCCATAGGCGGTGAATGAGGAGTGCATCGCGTCGACGGCCCCGGTAGACGTGCCGGTAGTGGCGGACGCGAACACCGCCGACATGGGCACGCCGAACCGAACCTCCTTGCCCTCCATCGCGGCACCGGCGAGCTGCAGGGCCGGACCGGCGTGGCTCAGCTCGGCCCACACGAGCAGGCTGGTCAGCCCACCCCACAGGACGCCGGCGACCGCGAGAACGGCGTAGCCCTGGCGGAGGTCGCCGACCAGACGGCCGAACGTGCGGGTGAGCGCGACCGGGATCAGCAGGAGCAGGAAGATCTGCAGGAGGTTGACCCACCCACTCGGGTTCTCGAACGGGTGAGCCGAGTTGGCGTTGAAGAACCCGCCACCGTTCGTGCCGAGCTCCTTGATCGCCTCCTGGCTGGCGACCGGACCGCCGGGGATCGTCTGCGTCCCCCCGGCCAGCGTCGTGATCGTCGTGTCGCCCGCTACGTTCTGGATGACCCCGCCGATCACCAGCACGATCGCGAACACGACCGCGAGCGGCAGCAGCACGCGGATGGTCAGACGCGTCAGGTCTACCCAGAAGTTCCCGAGCCGGTCCGTGTGCGTGCGGACGAGGCTGCGCACCAGGGCGATCGCGACCGCGATGCCCACCGCAGCGGACAGGAAGTTCTGCACCGCCAGGCCGGCGGCCTGCGCGGTGTAGCCGAGCGCCTGCTCGCCCGAGTACGACTGCCAGTTCGTGTTGGTCACGAAGCTGACGGCCGTGTTCAGCGCCTGCAGCGACGGCATTCCTTCTCTACCCAGCGAGTACGGCAGGGCCGCCTGCACGCGCAGGATCGCGAAGACCACCACGACGCACACGGCGGAGAACGCCAGCACCGAGCGCAGGTATACAGACCAGCGCTGGTCGGCGCGCGGGTCGACCCCGGCGATGCGGTACACGATTCGCTCGATGCGCGAGTCCTTCGGGGACTCGACGACGCGCGCGATGTAGTCGCCGAGGGGCCGGTAGACGACCGCGAGAGCGGCAAGGAGGAGGGCCACCTGGAGGATGGCCGCAAGTGTCGGGGTCATGTCAGAACTTCTCCGCCCGGATCAGCGCGACGATCAGGTAGACCACAAGGGCGGCGCCCACGACGAGCGAGACGACGGCGAGACCGTTCACGGCCGCTCCACCCCCGCCGCGACCGCGAACCACACGCCGACGACGATCGCAAAGATCGCCAGGGCCAGCACATCCGTCACCGTTGCCTCCTGGGGCCAGGTCTGTGTCACCGATTGAACGACCGTGAGTGAGCGACTCTGTGGCCGCCTGACGGCACCTTGACGGCGCTCCGGGCGACGTTTACGCGATCTTGATGCCGACGGCGGGCCGTGCCGACGAGGGCCGCTCCGGCACACAGCGCGCACAGGACGACTCCGCCGAGGATCGTGGGCTCGGAGAAGGTCAGCTCGCCTTCGCGGGACAGCCCGAACCCATCGACGAACAAGCCACCGAGCCCTCCGACGAGCACCGCCGTCACGGGGGCAGCGAACCAGCTCACCCCCAGGGCCACGAGACCGAACCCAGCTGTCGCGGGTGCAGCGGACAGGCCGATCGCAGCCACCACGGCCGCCCAGCACAGGCAGCCGAGAAGGCCGATCCCGGCGGCGTACTCCGGTCCCAGGCTCCTGCCTCGGCGATCGAGGAGGACGTCGCCTAGTGTCGCGAGAGCCTGAGCAGTGCGACGGGGACCTGACATCCCGTCATCACACCGCGTCGCGGTTGCGACAGAGCGCCCCACTGACACGCTCTTGACGCCCCCGGCGCCGACGCTGACGCCCCGTTGACCCCCGGCGACCGGCTCAGCGCGATCAGGTCAGCTCGCGTCCCATGCGTCGGCCAGCAGGCGACGCGTGTCGACGAGCAGCTGTGGGATGACCTTGGTGCCGCCGATGATCGGCATGAAGTTGGAGTCCCCGCCCCAGCGCGGCACCACGTGCTGGTGAAGGTGGCCGGCGATTCCGGCACCGGACACCGAGCCCTGGTTCAGCCCGATGTTGAAGCCGTGCGCCCCGGACACCGTCCGGACGACCCGCATCGACTGCTGGGTCAGAGCGCCGATCTCGGCCACCTCCGCGTCCGTCAGGTCGGTGTAGTCGGCCACGTGCCGGTACGGGCACACGAGCAGGTGGCCGGCGTTGTACGGGTACAGGTTCAGCACGACGTATGCCAGGGACCCGCGCGCGACGACGAGACCGTCGTCCTCGGGCAACGACGGCGCCCGGCAGAACGGGCACTGGTCGCCGGACTCCCCTGTCGCCGGCTTGCCCTCGCCCTGGAGGTAGGCGAGGCGGTGCGGGGTGTACAGGCGGTCCCAGGAGTCCCCCACCGCTACACCTGCACGCGAGCGTCGATGGCGGCGACGATCTCCTCGATGGCGTCGCCGACAGCCACGCCGTTCTTCTGCGTGCCGTCGCGGTAGCGGAACGACACCGCGCCCGCGTCCACGTCGTCGTCCCCGGCGATGAGCATGTACGGCACCTTGGACCGCTGGGCGTTGCGGATCTTCTTCGCCATGCGGTCGTCCGCGGTGTCGACCTCGATGCGCACGCCCCGCGCGCGCAGCCGTGAGGCGACCTCGTCGAGGTACGCGGCGTGCGCATCGGTCACCGGGATGCCGACGACCTGCACGGGTGCGAGCCAGGGCGGGAACGCACCGGCGTAGTGCTCCAGCAGGACGGCGAAGAACCGCTCGACCGAACCGAACAGCGCACGGTGGATCATGACCGGGCGCTGCCGAGTGCCGTCGGCGGCTTGGTACTCCAGACCGAACCGCTCGGGCAGGTTGAAGTCCAGCTGGATCGTCGACATCTGCCACGTGCGGCCGATCGCATCGCGTGCCTGGACGGAGATCTTCGGCCCGTAGAACGCCGCGCCGGCCTCGTCGAGGACGAGGTCGAGCCCGCGGCGAAGCGCCACCTCCTCCAGGGTCCGCGTGGCCTCGTCCCACGCCTCGTCCGTGCCGACGGACTTCTTCGGGTCGCGGGTCGACAGCTCGAGGTAGAAGTCATCGAGCCCGTAGTCGCGAAGGAGGTCCAGGACGAACGTCAGGAGGCTGTCGAGCTCGTCCGCCATCTGCTCCTTGGTGCAGTAGATGTGGGCGTCGTCCTGCGTGAACCCGCGCGCGCGGGTGAGCCCCTGCACCACCCCGGACTTCTCGTAGCGGTAGACCGTGCCGAACTCGAACAGCCGCAACGGGAGCTCACGGTATGACCGTCCGCGCGCGTCGAAGATCAGGTTGTGCATCGGGCAGTTCATCGGCTTGAGGTAGTAGTCCGCCCCCTGCCGGCGTACGACGCCCTCGGCATCCACCTCGGCGTCCAAGTGCATCGGCGGGTACATGCCGTCGGCGTACCAGTCCAGGTGACCGGAGATCTCGTAGAGCGTGGACTTCGTGATGTGCGGCGTGCTGACGAACTCATAGCCCGCCTCCACGTGCCGCCTGCGGGAGTAGTCCTCCATGACGGTGCGGACGACGCCGCCCTTGGGGTGGAACACCGCAAGGCCGGACCCGATCTCCTCCGGGAAGCTGAACAGGTCCAGCTCGGCGCCGAGGCGTCGGTGGTCGCGCTTCTCCGCCTCCTCCAGGAACGTCAGGTAGGCCCGGAGTGCGTCCTTGCTCGGCCACGCCGTGCCGTAGATGCGCTGGAGCTGCTCGTTGGCCTGGTCGCCGAGCCAGTACGCCCCCGCGGTCCGCATGAGCTTGACCGCGTTCGCGGGGATGTAGCGGGTGTCGGGCACGTGCGGGCCGCGACACAGGTCCTGCCAGCATCGCTCGCCCGTGCGTCCGTCGATGTTCTCGTAGATCGTGAGCTCGGCGCCGCCGACCTCCATGACCTCGGCCCCGCCCTCGCTGCCGACGAGGCGGAGCTTGTACGGCTCACCGGCCAGCTCGCGGCGCGCCTCGTCCTCGGCGACGACGCGGCGGACGAACCGCTGGCCGGACTTGATGATCGCGACCATGCGCTTCTCGAGGTCGGCGAGGTCGTCGGGCGTGAACGGCGTCTCGACGTCGAAGTCGTAGTAGAAGCCGTCCTTCACGGGCGGGCCGACGCCCAGCCGGGCCTCCGGGAACGCCTGCTGAACGGCCTGCGCGAGCACATGGGCCGCGGAGTGCCGCAGCACGGCGAGGCCCTCGGGAGTGTCGACGCCGACCGGCTCCACGACGTCGGAGTCGGTCACCTCGGTCGTCAGGTCCCGCAGCTCGCCGTTGATCCGGGCGACGACCACGGAGCGGTCACCGCCCACCAGGTCGAGGGCGGTTGTGGCCACCGGGATCTCCTTCTCGGGTGCAGTAGCGGGCCGTTCTTCGGTGGGCGATACTGGATTCGAACCAGTGACCCCTCGCGTGTGAAGCGAGTGCTCTAACCACTGAGCCAATCGCCCGAAGCCCGGCAAGCCTACCCCAGCGCCTGTGCGTGTGCGGCAGCCCGATCGGCCTGCGGCGGACTACCGTCCGATGCACCTACAAGCAGAAGGGGTGTCCCCCATGCGTCCGAGCTCAGCGCGTCCTTCCCCCGCGCGACGACGGCTGTTCCGAGCCGGCGTCGCGATCGCCGGCGCCGTCGGCATCGCCGGCGCGGCGCTGGTCGCCGCGAACCCCGCACAGGCGGCCGGCAACTACGACGTCATGATGACCGGCGTCCAGGCCACCGGCACCGTCGGCGTCAACCAGTACCTGACGATCACGACCTCCCTGGTGAACGGCACGGACTGCGGGTCGGTGCAGGCCGCACCCGTCTGGGTCTACGGCAACGCGAACAACACGACTACCCGGCTCGGCCAGGCGACGTTCCAGACCTGCACGCCGTCCGGGAACTTCCAGTACCTGTACGCGTGGGGCCCGAGCCAGGCGACGACCTGGTACGTCTACGCCCAGGCGTCCGATGGCTCGCAGTCGCAGGCCTACCGCTCGGCGATCAGCACGGGTTCCACGACGACCACGGTCGCCGCACCGAACACCGCGAAGGTCGGCACCCCGACGACGCTGACGGCCACGGTGGCCGCGGCCAACGGCGGCACGTTCTCCGCGCAGGGCACCGTGCAGTTCTCGATCCTCGGCGGCGGCAACATCGGCGGGCCGGTCACGCTCAGCAACGCGATCCCCTCGACCGCGAGCATCCAGTGGACCCCGTCGACCGTGGGCGCCTTCTCGGTCGTCGCGACCTACACCCCGGTCAACTCCGGCACCCCGAACGCGAACACGAACTGCGGGAGCAGCTGCACCAGCGCTCCCGACCTCGTGTCCGTCACCACGTCCGGCGTGAACATGTACCTCGCGAACCCGCCGAGCATGGCCGCCGGTATCCCCGGCACGCTGACCGCCATCGTCAGCGCCGTTCCGTCCGCCGGGACGGTCTCCTTCTTCGTGAACGGCTCCCAGATCGCCGCCAACGTGCCCGTGACCGCTGCGGGTCAGGCTCAGGCGACCTGGACGCCGGCAGCACCGGGCACCTACACGGTGTCGGCGACGTGGAACGGGCAGAGCGGGTTGAGCGGGACCTCCCAGGACTCCGTTCCCGTGGGCGCGAAGCCCGCGCAGTCCGACCAGATCGTCATCGTCACGTCGAACGGCACGACCCTCGTGCCGGGCTCCAGCTACACGGTGGCCAACGGCACGAAGCTGACGTTCACCTCGTCGACGGCCTCGGGCTCACCGCTGACCTACACCTCGACCGGACCGTGCACGATCTCGGCCGGGTCGTTCTCGGCGAACTCCGGTACCGGCACCTGCCTGGTCACAGCGAGCAGCCCCGGCGGCAACGGCTTCGGCCCGGTGTCGAACTCGGTCACCGTCAACCTCCAGCCGGGCAACCAGACGGCCAAGCTCGCCGCGCCCGCCTCGGGCAAGGTCAACGTCGGCAAGACGGTCACGCTGCAGTCCGCCTCACAGGGCAAGACGAACATCGGCAAGCCGATCAGCTGGAAGATCACCAAGGGCAAGGGCTCGGTGTGCTCGTTGACCTTCCCCTCCAGCGGCGCGGTCAAGCTGAAGATAAAGGCCAAGGGCAAGTGCACCGTGAAGGCCTCCGCCGCCGGCGTCAGCGGGCAGTGGAACCCCTACAGCCTGACGCGCACGTACACCGGCTCGTAGCCGGCCGACCGGTCGGCCACCGGTCTCGTGACGGGTCGTGTCCCTGGCGGACACGACCCGTCGCTGTTGTCCGGGCCGTAGCCGTTTCTTACCGCCCCGTAGCGGTGCGCAGGGTCTACGGTCGGGGCACCTACCACTGGCGAGGAGCCCTTCGTGAAGTCCATCTCCCTCCCCCGGCCCGGACGGCGGGCGAGTGCCCTCGGCGCTGTCGCCGCCCTCGGTGCCGGCCTGCTCGTCGTCGCGGCGGCCCCGCCGGCCGCGGCGGACACGGTCAGCCTCACCGGCGTCGCAGCGAACGGCCAGGTCGGCGTGACGCAGTCCCTCGTGATCACCGCTGCGGTGGACGGCTCCCCGTGCGGCTCGGTGCTGCCGACGCCGGTGACCGTCCTGGCGACCAACACCGGCACCCAGACCCTCGGCCAGGCGACCTTCGCCAACTGCGTCGGCCAGGCCGCGCAGTACACGTTCCAGTGGAGCCCGCAGAGCGTTGGCGTGTCCTACATCTCGGCGACGATCGGGACGGCGACCTCGAACGCCGTGCGCACCGCGATCGGCCCGGTCCCGACGGTCACGCGGATCACCTCGGCCAACACCGCCCAGGTCGGCGTGCCTACCGCGGTCACCGCGTCGGTCACGGCCATCAACAACGCCCAGTTCTCCCCCCAGGGCACGATCCAGTTCTCGATCGTCGGCGGCGGCAACATCGGCGGCCCGGTCCCGCTCAACAACGCGATCCCCTCGACGGTCCAGATCCAGTGGACGCCGGCCGTTCTCGGCGGACAGCAGCTCATCGCGACCTACACGCCGGCGAACGCCGGGACGGCGGGTGCCAACACGACGTGCGGGGCGAGCTGCACGAGCTCGCCTGACTCGGTCCAGGTGACCCAGACCGGCGTGAAGATGTTCCTGTCCGACCCGCCCGGGTTCAACGTCGGGGAGACCGCCGTCCTCACGGCCGTCGTCAGCGTCGTCCCGCCGTCAGGCTCGGTGACGTTCCTCATCAACGGCAGTGTCATCGCCGCAGGCGTCCCGGTCGGCTCGAACGGCCAGGCGCAGGCCCGCTGGGTCCCGCCGGCTCCCGGTCAGTACACGATCCAGGCGAACTGGTCCGGCAACGGCGGCCTGACGGCAAGCTCGCAGGAGGTGGCGACGGTCGGCAACGCACCGGCGCAGCCCGACGTCATCACCCTCGGCCCGGTGGGCCAGGGCGCCTGGTCGCCGTCCGGCGTCTACACGATGGCGAACGGCACGAGTGTGGCGTTCCAGGCCTCCACGGCGTCGGGCTCGCCTGTCACGCTGTCCGAGCCCGGCCCGTGCACGCTGAGCGGGATGACGCTCACGGCGACGCAGGGATCAGGCCAGTGCCGGCTCACGGCGACGAGCGTCGGCGGCCGCGGCTACGCGAAGACCTCGGTCACCTACACGATCAACCTCGCACCGGGGACGCAGACGCCGGCGACGGCTATCCGCGCGTCCGGTCGGATCAACCGCGGCTCGACGATCACGCTGGCACCGGCGAACCAGAACCGGACGAACGCCGGTGTCCAGATGTCGTGGCGCGTGACCAGCGGCGGCCGCGCGTGCAAGCTGCGGTTCCCGGCCAACGGGGCCGTGCGCCTGCATGCGGCGCGCAACGGCACCTGCGATGTGCGGGCCATCGCCGCAGCAGTTCCGGGTCAGTGGAACCGCATGGTCGTGAACCGCACCTTCCGGGTCCGGTAGCAGACGCGGGTCACGGCGATGGGTGCGCCTGACTCCGCGAAGACCGCGCCGAGCGGCGCAGCACTGAACGTGGTGCTGCGCCGCTCGCTCGGCCGGCTCGACCTGTTCATGCTGACGATCGCCGCGGTCGTGTCCGTCGACACGATCGGGACGGTCGCCGCCGGCGGAGGCACCGCCTTCGTCGCGATGATCGCGCTCGTGGTCCTGTTCCTCGTCCCCTACGGCCTGCTCTTCGCCGAGCTGACCTCCTCGTTCACCGAGGAGGGCGGACCGTACGTGTGGGTGCGGCTCGCGTTCGGACGGCTCACGGCCGCCATCGCCGTCTTCTTCTACTGGGTGACGAACCCGATCTGGCTCGGCGGCACGCTCGCCGCGCTGGCAGCCGCGACGTTCTCGCAGTACCTCGTGGACCTCGGCTCGTCCTCGATCTCCACCTGGGTCGTGCAGGCCGTGTTCATCTGGCTCGCGATCGGCGTCGCGGTCATCAGCCTGCGGCGCGGCAAGTGGATCATCAACGTCGGCGCGATCGCCAAGCTCGCCCTCGTCGTGCTGTTCACCGCCACGACCCTCGTCTACGCCGGCGAGCACGGCCTCCAGCCGCTGCCCGACGGGTTCTTCAGCCCGACGCTCGCCGGCTTCCTCGGCATCGCGCCGATCCTGCTGTTCGCCCTGTCCGGGTTCGAGGCGGCATCGGGAGCGGCCCAGGAGATGCGCCACCCGGCGCGGGACATGCCGATCTCCATCGGACGGTCGGGGGTCGTCGCCGCGGCGGTCTACCTGCTCCCTGTCCTCGCGGTGTTCCTGGTCATCCCGGCCGACCAGATCACCGGCATCGACGGGTTCATGGCCGGCGTGAGCCAGGTGTTCAGCGTCTACGGCGGCGCCGCGACGGTCATGACGGGGCTGGCCGCGGCGACGTTCATCGTCGTCCTGCTGACGCAGGGAGCGGCCTGGATGGTGGCCACCGATCGCATGCAGGCGGTCGCCGGAGCCGACGGCGCGTTCCCGTCGTACTTCGGCCGCTTCAGCCCGCGGTTCGGGACGCCGCTGCGGGTCAACATTCTGTCCGGAGTTGTCGCGACGGCGTTCATGACGGCGGCGCTCCTACTGCTCACCAGCGACTCCGGCGACGCGGCGAGCTTGTTCCTGGTCGTGCTCACCATCGCCACCACGACGCTGCTTCTGTCGTACCTCCTGATCGTGCCCACGCTGGTCGCGCTGCGCAGGCGGCACCCGCACGTCGAACGGCCATACCGCGTGCCGTTCGGAGCGGCCGGTGCATGGACCGTGACGGTCGTCGTCCTGGCGTGGATCGCGCTAGGCACCGTCGTCGCCGTCGCGCCGGGGCTCCTGGAGGGCCTGCTCGGGCTCGACTACGACTTCGTCGACGCCTGGGGGCTGGAGCAGTCGGTCGTCGAGTCGTTCACCCTGGGCACGCTCGCCGTGCTCGCGCTCGTGGCCGTCGGGGGCTACCTCATCGCCCGACGCGAGCGGTCCTCTACCAGCTGACCGAGGCCCGGCCTCAGGGGTCGAGGTCAGACGCCGCACGCCGGGCGAACTCAGCGCGCAGGGCCGACGACACCGGTCCGGCGACCGGCCAGGTGCGTGCATCGAGCCGGACGACCGGATGCACGTCGCGAGTCGACGACGTGAGGAACACCTCGTCTGCGTCGGCGAGCGCGTGGATCGGGAGGTCGGCCTCGACGGCGCCGAACCACTCCAGCACGAGCGCCCGCGTCACGCCGGCGAGGCAGCCGCTGCCCGGGCCGGGCGTCAGCACGCGGCCAGCGATGACGAGGAAGACGTTCGACCCGGTCCCTTCGCACAGGTCGCCGCGCGTGTTGGCCAGGAGCGCCTCCGACGCGCCCGCCGCCTTCGCCCGACCCAGGGCCACGACGTTCTCGCCGTAGGACGTGCTCTTGACCCCCGCCAGCGGGGACCGTTCGTTCCTGGTCCACGGCACGGTGACCGCAGTGGTCGCCGGCGGCCACGGCTTGCCGTCGGAGATGGCGACGACAAGCGTGGGTGCGCCGTCCCCCCGCTCGCTGCCCAGCGGCCCGGGCCCTGCGGTGTAGGTGATCCGCAGCCGTGCGAGGGCACCGGCGGCGACCGGCTCCGAGCCGACGACGGCGGCCACGGCGTCGCGGACGACGCCGGGGTCCGGGGCTGGCAGGTTGAGGACCGCTGCCGAATCGGCCAGCCGGCGCAGATGGCGGCTCAGCGCGAACGGGCCGTCCGTGGTCACCTTGAGCGTCTCGAAGACGCCGTCGGCCACGGTGAAGCCGTGGTCGAGGACGCTGACGCGAGCGTCGGCGGGTGCGACGAGCGCTCCCCCGTCGCGTGTACCCACCCACACGCTCATCGCGGACCTCCCGACGTCTCCCGGCGGCACCGCCGGCCCACCGGTGTCGTCATCTTGCCGTTCCGTCCTCGACCTCGGGCCACGCCGCACCGGCCAGGCTGACCAGCCGGGCGGCCTTCAGCTCGGTCTCGGCCCACTCGCCGTCCGGGTCCGACCCCCACGTGATTCCCGCGCCGGTGCCGAAGCGGACCTCGCCATCGGCCAGCCAGAAGGTCCGGATCGCGACAGCGAGCTCAGCCTCGCCGGTGTCGGCGTCGACCCAGCCGATTGCGCCGCAGTACAGGCCCCGGGGGGACCGCTCCAGCGCGTCGATGAGTCCGACGGCGGCGACCTTGGGGGCTCCGGTCACCGATCCGGGTGGGAACGTCGCATCGATGATCTCCCCCCAGGACGTCCCGCGGCGCAGGATGCCGGTCACATCGGACACGAGATGGACGAGCCCGGGGTGCTCCTCGACCCGCAGGAGCGCCGGCACGAAGACGCTGCCGGCCACACACACGCGCGACAGGTCGTTGCGCATGAGGTCGACGATCATGACGTTCTCGGCGTCGTCCTTTGGTGTGAGGTCCGCCGCGGTCCGGCCGGTGCCCTTGATCGGCCCGGTGGTGAGTCGGCGGCCCTGCGCGTCCGGGTCCACGCGCAAGAAGAGCTCCGGGCTCGCCGTGGCCACCTCGACGCCGTGCTCGGGAAGCCGGATGAACCCTCCGTAGGGCGCCGGGTTCCCCGACCGCAGCAGGGCGTCCAACCCAGCGATATCCGACGCCCGGGCGTCGGGCAGCGGCGCGGACAGGACGCGGCACACATTCACCTGGTAGACCGAGCCCGCGGCGATCGCCGTTCGCGTTCGCTCGACGGCGTCGACGTACTCCGCCCGGCCCATCGATGACCGCCAGGCCTCCGAGTGAGGGCCACGCCACGAACCCACCGCATCCTCGGACGCCGCCGGATCCCAGCGGTCGAACCGAGCGAGCGTTGGCGGGCCGTCGTACGGAAGCACGACCGCCCAGCGGCCGCCACTGTCGAGCCGGCTGACGTTATCGGTGACCTCGCGCAGGTCACTGGCCCACAGCCCGCCCAAGCGCGCGCACGGATCGGTAGGCACGGCCCCATCCTGGCCTGTCGGCGGGAAGAGGGCGGCTTCAGCGGTGGAGGTGGAGACGGGATTTGAACCCGTGTAGACGGCTTTGCAGGCCGTTGCCTCGCCTCTCGGCCACTCCACCAGGTGCCGGACGAGGAAGTCCGACCGTGCGAGCGGACGACGGGATTCGAACCCGCGACCCTCACCTTGGCAAGGTGATGCGCTACCAGCTGCGCTACGTCCGCATGTTTGTGCGACCAGAACCATAGCCGACACCGGCCAGGCCCCGGAAACCAGGGCGATCCGGCGCGGCGGCCGCGGGAGGCGTCCGCTGGTCAGCCAGATGCGCTCGTCGGCGCGGTCATGCCGTCGCGGCGTCGCTGGGCGGCGTCGCGAGCAGACCGGGGAGGACGACGGACTCGAACCACGCGTAGAGGTGTCGCTGCAGTCCTGGCCCGAAGGTCACCCGGGCCGCCCCGAGCCCGGCAAGGTCTAAGACGCGCAGCGGCGTGTTGACGCCGCAGGCGACATTGACCGGGCCGGAGATCTTCTCCGTCAGCGTGGCGATGGCCCGCGGGTCGCCGACTCCCAGCGGATAGACGCAGTCCGCGCCTGCATCCAGGTAGCGGTTCCCACGCTCGATCGAGGCGGCAACCTGGTCGTCGGGCGTGCCGACACGGCGCAGGAACGAGTCGGTCCGTGCGTTGATCACGAGGTCGACGCCGGCGACAATGGCGGCCGCGCGGACGTCGCGCAGGAAGTCCACCTGATCCCCGATATCGACGAGCCTGCCCGTTGCCGGGTCTGAGTCCTCGAGGTTGAGGCCCACGGCACCGGTCCGGACGAAACGCTCGACAAGCTCCTGCGGCGACAACCCGTATCCCCGCTCGAAGTCGACGGTGACCGGCGCGCTCACCGACCGTGCGATCGCGGCCGCCGCGGCCAGCATCTCCTCCACCGGCGCCGCCTCGCCATCGGCCCAGCCCAGCGATGCTGAGACACCCGCGCTGCTGGTGGAGACAGCCGCGAACCCGGCGCGCTCGATGACCTCGGCCGAGAACGCGTCCCAGGCGTTGGGCGCCACCAGTGGATCCCCGGGCACGTGCCGAGCTCTCAGGTCCGCGGCCTTGCGGGCGTTGTCGGGTGCGACGTCAACCATGAGGCGTCTCCTTGTTCTGCTGTGCGTATGCACCGCTCAACCATGCGATCGACATCCGTCACGCGCGCCTGACCATCGGACGGGCGTGAGCCAGTAGGCGTCGCGACCCTGCCCCGCCGACCGTACGCGCGACGGCGGTCACCAGGGGTCGGGCAGGCCCTTTCCGGTCGTGATCAGGCTGCGCAGGCTGCCGCCTACGTAGTGCAGCCATCCCGTGGTGCAGGCGCCGAAGCACTCGACGTCCGGCATCAGTCCGATATGGGTGAAGCGGAGCGTGCTGCCGCCATCCTCGGTGGCGAGGATGTCGAAGATGATCCGGGTGCCGGTCCTCTCGTCCGGGTCGGCGATGAACGACAGGTCGCTCTCGGTGACCTCCCAGGCCACCGTGCGGCCATCCCGGAGCTCGGTCACACGCTGCCGGCTGTAGTGCTGCGGTCGGTGCCGATAGGTGAACTCGGCGCCGAGCTCATTCGTGGTTCCGTCTACCTGGCCGGTCCACCAGCCGCGGACGTCCACGATCGCAGCGAAGACCTGCTCCGGGGACTGCTCGACGGTGTATGAGGTTGTGTAGCCCCGGCCACCCACCGCTGTGGACGATGCGCGCCGCCCGATGCTCTCAATCTCCATGCTCGCTCCTTACGCAACAATTGGTTGCGTGAGACGCTACGCCCGAGTGCGACCCACGCGCAACCATTGATTGCGAACTGTCCGCGACGGGCAGACCGGTCAATAGCCGTTGACTGTTGACCGGATATGACCGTGCTTTCCGATCATGATCGAGCAGACCTGACCGATCATTCCGGTCATATCAGTCAACGCGTCCCACCGGCCAGCTGGCTGACAGTCGCCGTACCAGCGCCGTACCAGGGCCGGTTCGTGGGGAAACGTGTCTCCGCATGACCAGTCATGACCGCTATGACCGTGGATGTTCGGTCATTCGTAGCAGTCATCTGACCGGTCATCTACCTGCCCGCTGGCGGCCCCGCGGTCGTCAGGCCGTCGACGAACCGGAGCTCGGGGAGCCGCAACGCGCCCGCTCACGCCGTCCGCCAACGAGGAGCGCGACGACGGGTTCGGGCTCGGCGCGGGACCTGACCGGACCCGGTCCCCCGCGGCCAAGCGGACCATCAACGTCCGCTAGTCTTTCCCGGTCCCGCGAGGGACCCCCGAGGGCGATTGGCGCAGGGGCTAGCGCGCTTCCTTGACACGGAAGAGGTCACAGGTTCGATTCCTGTATCGCCCACCAGCGCGACCCGCTGGCAGGTAACGGCTTCCGACGACACCCCGCCGGAAGCCGTTTGCCGTATGCGGGCCGGGTTCACCGGCCGAGTGCCGAATGCAAGAAGAAGACCCCGACGAGGCTGTCCTCGTCGGGGTCTTCTTCGTCGGCGGAGCGGCGTGCGACGCGTCAGGCCCAGGCGGCCCAGTCGGACTTGCGGATCATGCAGTGGATCCCCTTGACCGAGTCGACCACCTGGCTGACCTCGAAGTCGCCGGCCGCGGAGAGATAGGCGAGCGCCACGGACCGCGGCACGCCGAACCGGACCTCCAGGAAGGTCACCGCGTTCCGGACGGCCTGCCGCATCGCCTCGTTGAGGTCGACGTCCAGGCCCATCGGGATCCAGTGCTCGGCCGTCTCGACCACCGGCACTCGCAGACCGCCCGTGACTCCCCCAAGCGAGGACGCCCCGACGACATCCAGACGCACAGTCGCCCGCAACGACGCCTCGAACGCCGTCAGCGCCACCTCACCGTTGCCCTGCGCGAAGTGCGGGTCGCCGGCGAAGAACAGCGCACCCGCGACCTGGACCGGCAGATAGAGGACGGACCCCTCGCCTGCATGCTTGACGTCGATGTTGCCGCCGAACGGTCCCGGCGGCACCGAGTGGATCGGCTCGCTGGTCGCGGGCGCGACCCCCATGAGTCCGAGGAACGGCGAGAGCGGAAAGGTGACCGTGCGCCCGCTGCCGGCGTCGATGAGACCCATCGGGGCGTCAGCGGAGCCGCCGACCCATGCGTAGTGGCTGACCGTCCCTTCCGAGACGATCGTGTCGACGTCGCGGGTCGCCAGGGACTGCCGATCCTCGGGGAACTCCCCCGCAAGCGCGCCGAACCCGTGGCGGTTGCTGACGAAGCCGTACGGCACCCGGCGATCCAGTCGGAGAATCTCAACACGGAGCACGTCGCCCGGCTCGGCACCCTCCACGGCGATGGGCCCGGTGACGACGTGCGGCCCGGAGCTCTCGTCGTTGACGAGGTCGCTGGCGGCGATCGCGACCGCATCCTCGAGGACGTCCTCGACCCCCCACTGCGCGAGGTACGCCTTGGGATCGCGGCCCTGGTCGTACAGCAGGCCTTCGTGGCTCACCGTGTCGATGGTGACGGTGGCGCCGGAGCGGACGTCGAGCACCGGAGCGGCGTCCTGGTCGGGAAGCCAGCCCCAGCGGACCTCGTCGGCTCGGGCCGGCAGGTAGTGATCGCCGGGCACGGGGCCGGTGCCGGGCTGCAGGATGTCGGTCACGCGTTCTCCACTCGAGGATGGGTCGGATGGTCCGACCAGTTCGCGACACCGTGAACCACAGCACAGACCTCGGGCAAGCCGGGAAGGCTTTGGAAATCAACAATTTACGGCGGCGAAACCTGGCTCTGCTGGTCTGACCATCGGGCCAATAGGCTCTGCCCGACGCATCACCCCGAACGCTCGGAGGACCCCATGACCACCGCCTGGATCGCCTCTCCCCCGCGGCGGGCGACGACCATCTCGGTGTCGCTCGCAGCGCACCTCGAGCGGCTCATTGCCAGCGGCGAGCTAGCGCCGGGAGCTCGGCTACCGTCCGAGAGGGACCTCGCGGCGAGCTGGGGTGTCTCGCGCTCCTCCGTGCGCGAGGCGCTGCAGGATCTCGACGCCAAACGCCTCGTCGATCGCGCCCCGGGACGCGGCACGACGGTCCGGCCCGCCTCGGCCGACGTCCGCGACCTGCTCCGCCTCGGCGACGAGGTCACCGATGCCGACCACGCGGCCGAGCTTCGCCTGGTCATCGAGCCCCAGATCGCCGCTCTCGCCGCCGAGCGCGCTACGCAGTCAGCCCTGGTGATGCTGGAGCGCGCGCTCGAGCAGGCCGACGCGTCGCTGAGTGCTGATCGCTCGGTCGAGCTCGACCAGGAGTTCCACCTGCTGCTCGCGCAGACGACGCAGAACCCGTTGCTCGCGACGATGCTCGGCCTGGCGAGCTCCTGGACGCTGGACCATCGCCGGTACTCGCACCGCACCCGCCGTGCCCGGCAGTCCTCGATCGACGGGCACGCCCTGATCCTGCGGGCCGTGGCCGCCGGCGACCCGGTCGCCGCTACCCGGGCGATGGAGGACCACCTCGCAAGCGTCCGCCGGCTCGTCGCCGAGGCTCAGGCATGAGCGCGGCGAACCGCCCGCTCGCGTGGCACACGGCGGGCCTGCTCCTGCTGACCCTCGCGACGGGGGTCATCGACGCCGTCTCCTACCTCGCCCTGGACCGGGTCTTCACCGGGAATATGACCGGCAACGTGCTGTTCATCGGCTTCGCGTTCACCGGGGTCGATGACATCCCCCTGCTGAACAACGCCCTCGCGCTCCTGGGCTTCTTCGTCGGAGCCGTCATCGGCTCGCGCACGATCGGCAAGGTCCAGGCGGTGTCGCTACCGCGGACCGCCGTGTGGGTGCTGGTCGTCACAGCGCTCACGACGTTCGGCGCAGCCGGGTACTGGCACATCGTCGGCGACGTCGGCCAAGGCGCGATGATCACCATCACGACGCTGCTCGCGGCGTGCATGGGCGCGCAGGTCGCCGCCGTGAAGCCGATCGGCAACTCCGACATCACGACGGTCGTCGTCACGAGCACGATCGCCAACCTCGCCCGGGAGAGCCGCCTCGCCGGTCACGGCCAGCCGTCGCACGTGTGGCGCCACCGCGCCGGCGCGATCGTCGCGATGGGGGCCGGCGCCGCGATCGGCGCGCTGATGATCAAGGTGTCCGGCGGACCCATGGGCCTTGTCGTCGCGGGTGTGGCATCCGTGACGGCTCTGGCCGCGCTCGTGCTCGGCACGCGACGACTCGCCGAGCTCCGTGAGCGCGCGACGACCAGCAACTGAGCGGCGCTCACTGGCCTCTGTCTACGGGGTGCCATGAGCGTGGCGCGCGGCTAGCGTCGTACCTGTGAGCTCTGCGATCACGTGCGTAGGCGTCAAGAAGGCGTACGGGTCGGCGGTCGCGCTCAACGGGCTGGACCTCGAGGTGCACGCCGGCGAGGTGCACGCGTTCCTCGGTCCGAACGGGTCGGGGAAGACGACGACCCTGCGCATCCTGCTCGGGCTGCTGCGTGCCGATGCCGGAGCCGTGAGGGTTCTGGACACAGACCCCTGGCGTGACGCCGCGTCGCTGCATCGCCGCGTGACCTATGTGCCGGGCGACGTGAGCCTGTGGCCCGGGCTCACGGGAGGCGAGGTCATCGACCTGCTCGGACGGCTGCGTGGCGGCCTGGACCCGCGGCGGCGCGACGAGCTCGTCGAACGGTTCGCCCTCGACCCGCGCAAGCGGACCCGCAGCTACTCCAAGGGCAACCGGCAGAAGGTCGCTCTGGTCGCTGCGCTCGCCGCCGACGTCGAGCTCTACCTGCTCGACGAGCCGACCTCCGGGCTCGACCCTCTGATGGAGGCGACATTCCGGCGCTGTGTCAGCGAGCTGCGCGCCGACGGGCGGACCGTCGTGCTGTCGTCGCACATCCTCAGCGAGGCCGAGGCCCTGTGCGATCGCTTGAGCATCGTGCGAGATGGCCGCGTCGTGGAGAGCGGATCGCTCGCGGACTTGCGACACCTCACGCGGACGTCAGTCTCTGCCCGCACCGACCGGCCGGTCGTGGGTCTGGACCGCATCGCCGGCGTCCACGACCTGCGGGTCGACGGCGACCTCGTGTCCGCGCAGGTCGACGCCTCTGGCATGTCGGCGTTCGTGGGCGCGCTCAGTGCGGCCGGCGTGCGGTCCCTGGAGAGCCGGCCGCCCACGCTGGAGGACCTGTTCCTTCAGCACTACGGCCACGGCGCGCCATGACGAGCGTGGCGGCCTCCCCGCTGGCACCGGTCCACAGGCCAGCGAGGGACGCTGGACCGTTCGCGGGCACCGGCACGCTGCTCCGGTTCGCCCTCCGACGTGACCGCATCCTGCTGCCCGCCTGGGTCGCGGGCCTGGCCGCTACCGTCGCGCTCTCCGTCACGTCGACTGCGGACCTATACCCCAGCGTCGGATCGCGAGCGGAGGCGGCCGAGACGATCAACGCGACGGCTGCGCTCGTCGCCCTCTACGGTCGCATCTACGACGTCACGTCGCTCGGGGCGCTGTCGCTGATCAAGCTCACCGCGTTCGGCGCGGCAGTCGTCGGCATCGTCTTCGCGATGTTGGTCGTCCGGCACACCCGCACGGACGAGGAGGCCGGCCGGCTTGAGCTCCTTGCGAGCGGGGCCGTGGGCCGGTCCGCTCCCTTGGCCGCCGCTCTCCTCCTCGCGGGCGTGGGGTCGGTCGCGCTCGGGACCGTGACCACGGCATGCCTTTTCGCCGTCGGCATGCCTGTCGCCGGGAGCGCCGCGTTCGGCCTGAGCTGGGCGCTCGCGGCGGCCGTCTTCGCCGCGGTCGGCGGTGTCGCCGCCCAGCTGTTCGCGTCCCACCGGGCCGCCACCGGGATGAGCCTCGTCGTCGTCGGGACGTCCTACCTCCTGCGCGCGGTCGGAGATCTCTCATCGGGCGGGCCTGGCTGGCCAGCCTGGCTGTCCCCGGTCGCGTGGAGCCAGCAGGTGCGGCCGTTCGCCGGTGATCGCTGGGTGGTCGCGCTCGTCCCGCTCGCCGCGACTGCGCTGCTCACCACGGCGGCGTTCGCCCTGCGGTCCCGCCGCGATCTCGGCGCCGGGCTGCTGGCCGATCGCCCCGGCCCCGCGCACGGGCGGCTGACAGGACCGACGGCCCTCGCGTGGCGGGTTCAGCGCGGCGCGGCCCTCGCATGGCTCCTCGGAGCCGTCACCATGGGCGCGGTGCTGGGATCGATCGCGCAGGACGTAACCGGCCTTCTGGACTCGGCGCAGATGCGGTCCTACCTCGTGGCCCTCGGCGGCGAGCAAGGCCTGGTCGACGCCTTCCTCGCCGCTGAGATCTCGATCCTGGGGACCGTGATCGCCGCCTTCGGCATCGTGGCTGCGCTCCGGCTACGCGCCGAGGAAGCCGACGGACACGCCGAGCCGGTGCTGTCCGCTGACGTCGGCCGGACCCGATTGGCGGCCGGGCACCTGGCCATCGCGTTCGCCGGCGTGGCAGTGATCCTCGTGGCGGCCAGCCTGGCCGTCGGGGTTGCGCACGCAGTCGACGTCAGCGATGCGTCCCAAGTGGGTCGCCTCGCCGCGGCCGGCGCGGCCCATGTGCCCGCCGCGTGGGTGCTCATCGGCCTGTGCGCCGTGTTGTTCGGCTGGCTGCCCCGAGCGATGGCAGCGACGGCGTGGACCGTCTTCGCGGCCTGCGTCGTCGTCGGCGAGCTCGGCGCCCTGTGGCGGCTGCCGTCGTGGCTGCAGGACCTGTCACCGTTCGCGCACAGCCCGACGCTGCCCGGCGGACGGGTCGACCTCTGGTCCCTCGCCTGGCTGGGCGCCGTGGCTGCGCTGCTGACCGTCGCCGGCCTGGCCGGCTGGCGCCAACGGGACCTGGCCGCGTGAGCGGCGCCCGCTATTCGACCCCGGACCGCCGGAACAAGGCCGCCGTGATCGCCACCAGGACCACCGCGATGAAGATCTGCGTCAGGAACACAAGCCAGAAGGAGTCGTCGTAGCCGAATCCCTGGGCCACGAAGATCCCGGCGAACGCGCCGATGATGCCGATGATGATCGTGACGATGCACCCGATGGGCTGCATGCTCGGCACGAGGATGCGGGCGATCAGGCCGATGATGATGCCGGCGAAGAGCGCGGAGATGATGCCAGACGGATCCATGGCGGTCAGCCAACCATCGCCTGGCCGTCACGGGCAAGCGCGACGAGCCGGGAGACGGCCCGGAAGTACTTCTTGCGGTAGCCGCCTTGCAGCATGTCCGCCCCGAACACGCGGTCCAACGGCGTGCCGCTCGCGATGACCGGGACGTCGCGGTCGTACAGCCGATCAACGAGGACGACCAGTCGCAGGGCCGCGGCCTGGTCGTCCAACGGGCGCACCCCGGTCAGTCCGAGTGCCGTGACGCCGGCGACGAGTGGTCCGTACCGCGACGGGTGGACGGTCGACAGATGCTTGGCCAGCGCGCCGAAGTCGTCCACGACAGCACCGGGCCGGTCCTGCACCGCCGCACGGACCTCGTCGTCGGTCGACGGCTCGGGCGCGACCGGCAGCCCGCGATGGCGGTAGTCGTCGCCGTCGACCCGCAGGACGTCGAAGTGCGCCGACAGGCCCTGGATCTCCCGCAGGAAGTCGTCGGCGGCGAACCGGCCCTCGCCGAGGCGGTCCGGCAGCGTGTTGGACGTGGCGGCGAGGTGCACCCCGGCACCGACGAGCTCGCGCAGGAGCGTCGACATGAGAACGGTGTCGCCCGGGTCGTCGAGCTCGAACTCGTCGATGCAGATGAGCCGCGCCGACGACAACGCCTCGACGGCCGTCCGGAAGCCGAGGGCCCCGACGAGGTTCGTGTACTCGACGAACGTGCCGAACCGCTTCGGACCCGGGACAGCGTGCCAGAGCGAGGCCAGCAGGTGGGTCTTGCCGACTCCGAACCCGCCGTCGAGGTACACACCGGCGCGTCCCTCCGGCGGTGCGGCGCGGCGGAACAGGGCGCGCCGAGCCGGCGCCGGGTTCGCCACGCGGCCGGCGAAGGTCCGTAGGGCGGCGAGCGCAGCGGCCTGCGACAGCTGCGCCGGATCGGGCACATACGTGTCGAAGCGCACGTGAGCGAAGTGCGGAGGCGGTACCAGCTCGTCGACCAGCTGCACGGCCGTCGTCTCCGGTCGGCGATCGGTCAGGGACTGGGGCACGTGCTCGACCCTATTCATGCGACGATCGGGCGATGCGCCGACTTCTGCCCGGGCCCGAGGTCGATCCGCTGACCGACGACGACCTGGTCGCGGCGTACACGTTCCCCGCCGACCGTCCGTGGCTGCGGGCGAACTTCGTGACGACGCTCGACGGCGCGATCCGCGGCGACGACGGGCTGTCCGGGTCCATCTCCCCCGAGGCCGACCAGCGCGTGTTCCGGCTCGCGCGGCGCTCAGGCGACGTCATCCTCGTCGGTGCCGGCACCGTCCGGGCCGAGGACTACCGGCCGTCGCGGATCCCCCTGGCGATCGTGTCCGCCACCGCGGACCTGCCAGCGACGCTGCGCGTGTTCGCGGACGCGGGCGAAGGCCACGTGACCCCGATCGTGTTCACGACGGAGGAGTCCGTGGAGACCGCCGACGACGCGCTTCGCGAGCGCGTCGACCTCGTGCCGTGCGGCTCGGGCCACGTGGACCTCGCCCGCATGGTCGACCTGCTCGTCGATCGCGGTCTGCCCCGCATCCACTGCGAGGGCGGACCCCACCTGTTCGGCTCGCTGCTGCGCGCCGGCCTGATGAACGAGCTCCTCCAGACGATCGTGCCGGTGCTGCGCGGAGGCGCACCGGGCGAGCACCTCGTCGACATCCCCGCGGGTCTGGACCCCATGGTGCGGTTGACGCCCACGCAGATCCTCGAAGAGGACGGCGCATTATTCCTGCGGCTGCGGATCGGCCGGACATGATCCTCGTGCCGCCGATCGAGCCGATGCTCGCGAAGCCGCTCGGCCACGCGATCCCGCCCGGGGACGGCGTCGCCTACGAACCGAAATGGGACGGCTTCCGGTGCCTGGCCTACCGCGGCGACGACGACGTCGTCCTCCAAGGTCGGGGACGCTCCCGTGACGGCGAGCTCGTCGACCTCGCGTACGCGTTCCCCGAGCTCGTCGAGCTCGTCCTCGCGCAGGTTCCCGCAGGCACGGTCCTCGATGGCGAGATCGTCGCCGTGCGGGACGGTCGACTGGACTTCGGCGTCCTGCAGTCGCGGCTGCGCCCGCGTTCGGAGGCCGGCGGCACGAACATCGCCAAGCTCGCCGCGACGGTGCCAGCCAGCCTGCTGGTGTTCGACCTGCTGGAGCACGATGGCGTGACGTTCCTCGACGAGCCGTACGAACGCCGCCGGGAGGTTCTCAGCCAGATCAGCAGCGAGTGGGACACTCCGCTGCTCCTCACCCCCAGCACCCGAGACGCATCCGTCGCCGCCGCGTGGTTCACGGGCTTCGAGGCCGCCGGCGTCGACGGATTGATCGTCAAGCCCGTCGGCGACACGTACCGGCCCGGCGTGCGAGCCCAGGGCAAGGTCAAGCACCAGCGGACCGCCGACGTCGTCGTCGCCGGCTGGCGTCCCCACATACGGCCGGGCGCCGAGGGCCAGCCGGTGCTCGGCAGCCTGCTGCTCGGGCTGTACGACGACCAGGGCCGCCTGCACTTCGTCGGTGCAGCGTCCGCGTTCACGGCAGCGCGGCGCGCAGAGCTCGTCGAGGAGCTCGCGTCACTGACGGTCCCGCCGGATGAGCCGCACCCGTGGCGCGGCGTCGCTGCCGCAGCCGGCGTCGCCGTACCCGGCGAGGCCAGTCGGTGGAAGAAGGAGCAGCCCTGGGTCGCGCTGCAACCCGAGCGCGTGCTGGAGGTCTCGTACGAGCAGATGCAGGGGCCGCGGTTCCGGCACCTGGCTGGCTTCCTGCGCTGGCGCCCGGACCGCGACCCGGGCTCGTGCGGCTACGACCAGCTCGAGGTACCACCGGCTGCGGACATCGCCGACCTGCTGGCTCCTGCGACGTGAGGCTCCGATGACAACCGACGACAACACCGTGGCTGACGGCCCGGAGACCGCTGAGGAGTACTACGCGCGCATCGTCGATGCCACCGACGCCGAGGGCCGGCTCGCGGTTGCGGTCGAGGAGATGCCGGGCTGGTTCGTCTACCCGTACGAGCTCGACTCGTTGCGGGTCAAGCCGCTGGAGCCGCTCGCCGATGCCGAGGTGCCCCGCGAGGGCGAGGACCCGTCGACCTGTTGGTGCGCGGCGTCGACGATGCCGCCGTGGGCGACGGCGTGGGCGTGGCGCAACGACGACTGGGTGCTCACGTGCGCGGAAACCACGGGCGCACCGGTGCAGCTCATGCTGATCCCCCGCCGCGTTCACTGCGACCTGACCGACGTGCCCGACGAACTCGCGGCGGACATGGGACGCATCCTTGTCGCCGTCACGGCCGCCGCGGAGGCGTTGCCGTCGGTCGGGCGGGTGTTCGCCATGAAGATCGGCGACGGCGGTGCCCACCTGCACTGGTTCTTCTTCGGCCGACCGGCTCGCGCGTTGCAGATGCGGGGGTCGCCGTTCCTGGACTGGGAGGAGAACCTGCCCCGGGTCCCGGTCGAGGTGCTGCATCGCAACGCCGGGTTCGTCGCCCAGCGGCTCGTCGCCGCCCTCGGTGGCGAGGGTCCCAGCTGGGCGTGAGCCCCTCACTGGGGAGGCGGAGGGACGGACCTACTCGATGCGGTTGCCGTCCTCGTCCCAGTGCGACGCGACCTTCTTGCTCGGCTGCACGCGGGGCGGCTCGCCCGGCATCTTCGGGTAGTCCGGCGGGTAGTTGAGCTCTCCGCCGGGCAGCGTCTCCCACAGCTCCAGCAATGGGGCGATGGAGTAGGCCTGTTCGTCCATGCCGGCCCACGGGTCGCCGCCGGCGAGGTAGTCCGGCACCGTGACGAGGTTGAAGTCGCGCGGGTCCGTGACCTCGGCGAGGTCGTCCCAGGTCATCGGCGTGCTCACCGGCGCCCCCGGCCGGGCCCGCAGGCTCCACGCGCTGGCGATCGTCCGGTCACGGTTGTTCTGGTTGAAGTCCAGGAAGATCCGCGCCCCCCGCTCCTCCTTCCACCAGGCGGTCGTCACGCCGTCGTCGCGACGCTCCAGCTCCCGGCCGATGCCGATGGCCGCATGCCGGAGGTCCTCGAACGAGTGGTCCGGCTCGACGCGGACGTAGACGTGGATGCCGCGGTTGCCGCTGGTCTTGGGGTACCCGCGCAGGCCGAGCTCCTCGAGCAGCTCGCGCAGGAGGCCCGCGACGCGCCGGGCGTCGGCGAACGTCGTGCCTGGCTGCGGGTCCAGGTCCAGGCGCAGCTCGTCGGGGTGGTCGACATCGGGTCGGCGCACCGGCCACGGGTGGAACGTCAGCGCCCCCATCTGAGCCGCCCAGACGAGGGCGGCCGGCTCCGTCGGGCACAGCTCAGCGGCGACCCGGCCGCTGGGGAACGTGATCTCCACCGTCTCGACGTAGTCGGGAGCCCCCTTCGGCAGCCGCTTCTGGTAGAAGCCGTCGCCCTCCTTGTCCGTCGGGCCGACCGCCAGTCTCATGCCCTCGCGCCACCCGTCCGGCCACCGCTCCATCGCGGTGGGCCGCTCACCGACGGCCCGCATGAGGGCGTCGCCCACGGTCGCCATGTACGTGCAGACGTCGAGTTTCGTGACCGGTGGGGTCCGGTCGGTGGCCTCGTAGACGACGCGGTCCGGGCTCGAGACACGCACCTCGCGTGCCCCCACCTCCAGCACGATCGGCTTCCCGTGGGCTGTTGGCACCGTCGAACGGTACTGGTGATACTGGAGAGACGGGAACCTGTTGGAGGCGTTGTGCGACGACTCGTGATCGGCCTGCTCTCCGTGCTGACGGCGGGCGTGCTCCTGGCGTCGGCGCCGGCACCGGCGTTGGCGACGCCAGCGGCCGCGGACATCCGCGTCGGGCGGACCATTGCCACCGGCCTGTCCGTGCCGTGGGGCATCGCCTTCCTGCCGGACGGGTCCGCACTGGTCAGCGAGCGCAACAGCGGCCGCATCGTCCGCGTGCCGGCCGCCGGCGGATCGGCGCGCGTGGTCGGCCGCGTCCCGCAGACCCGGGCCGCGGGTGAGGGCGGGCTCCTCGGGCTCGCCGTGCCGCCCGGTGCGAACCCGACGTTCGTCTTCGCCTACGTGACGACCGCGACCGACAACCGCGTCCTCCGCATCGCGTGGAACGGGAAGCGCCTGGGCGCATCCCGGCCGATCCTCACCGGCATCCCCAAGGGCACGAACCACAACGGCGGCCGGCTGCTCGTCGGGCCCAGCGACACGCTCTTCGTCTCGACCGGCGAGATCTACCAGTCCCAGCTCGCGCAGCGGCGCAAGAGCCTGGGCGGCAAGATCCTGCGCGTCACGTTCGCGGGCCGCCCCGCGCCGGGCAACCCCTTCCCCGGGTCGCCCGTGTACAGCCTGGGGCACCGCAACGTCCAGGGCCTCGCGTTCGACAGCGCGGGCCGGCTGTGGGCCAGTGAGTTCGGCAACAACGACGTCGACGAGCTCAACCTCATCCGGCCGGGGGGCAACTACGGGTGGCCCATCCACGAAGGCAAGGCCGGCGACCCCCGCTACATCGACCCGGTCGTCGAGTGGTCCCCGACCTCGATCGCGTCCCCGAGCGGGCTCGCCATCGTCGGCGACGTGGCGTACGTCGCGAGCCTGCGCGGCGAGCGCCTGTGGCGGGTGCCGCTGCGCGGGACCACGGCCGGCACGCCGAAGGCCTACCTGACCGACCGGTTAGGCCGGCTGCGCACCGTCGCCGCCGCCCCCGGTGGTGGGCTGTGGCTGGCGACCAGCAACACCGACGGCCGAGGGTCCGCGCGTCGCGGCGACGACCGGATCGTCCGGCTCGACGTCACGCCGGGGTAGATTCCGCTCGTGTCGAACCCCGCCCTCGTCGCGACCATCATCGCCGTGGTCCTGTTCATCTTCGGCGTCGTCTTCGCCCTGCTCGGGCACAGCGCCGAACGGGGCTACTGGGCACAACGCGACCCGTCGGGTGACTCGCGCACGGAGGCCACGAGCCTGGGAGCCGTCGCATGGCGCGCCGGCCACTACGCCTTCGGCGAGTACCGCGCACCGCTGCGGATCATGGCGATCGGCGTGCTCATGTGCGCGCTGGGTGTCGGCTTCGCGATCGTCGCCGTCCTCTTGGCCGTGATCGGCTGACGTGACCGAGCCGACCACCCCCGGTCGGCGGGACCTGGGTGCGTACGCCCTGGTCGTCGCTGCATGGCTGGTGACACGGACCTTCGCGGTCGTGTCCGTCGACCTGACCCCCTGGAACCTCAACGACCTGCGCGTCTACCAGTCGTGGCTGCCGTGGCTCCACCTCGGACATTTCCCCTCCGCTGATCCGATGTGGCAGTACCCGCCGGGGGCCGCTGCCCTGTTCGTCGCAAGTGACGCGATCGCACCGACGTTCCGCTGGGGGTTCACCGGGGTCATGCTTGTGCTGGACGCGGCGCTCATGGCGGCATTGATCGTGTCGCACGCCCGCCGCCCCGACGCCTCCTGGCGGGGCCTGTGGCTGTGGTCCGCCGCCGGTGTCGTCGTCGGCTCGATCCTGCTGGCCCGCTTCGACGTCGCACCGACCCTGTTCGCAGTGCTCGCCGTCCTGCTCGCGGTCCGGCCAGCCCGGCCGGTCCTGTCCGGGGCGGCCGCGGCGGTCGGTCTGCTCGTGAAGGTGTGGCCCGTGCTCATGCTGCTGACGGTGCCCCGCAAGGCGTTGAGCCGTGCTGTCGCGTCCGCCGTGGTCGTGGTCGTCGTCGGCCTGTCCGTCGCCGCGCTCACGACGACGGGCAGCCTGTCGTTCCTGCACAACCAGGAGGCGCGCGGGCTGCAGCTGGAGTCGGTCGGGGCTCTGCCGTACGTCCTTGGCCGGTTCCTCGCCGGTGAGCACCTGCCGACGGCGCTGCAGTACGGGTCGGTCCAGGTGCTGCTGCCCGGGACGGAGACGGTCGGCCTCATCGTGACCGGCATCGGGCTGCTCGTGATCGCCGTCGTGGCGTGGCTTCGCCTTCGCGGCCGGCTCGAGGACGTGCCGCCCGGCGACCTCGGGCTCGCGCTGATGCTCGTCGCCGTCGCGACGAGCCGCGTCTACTCGCCTCAGTTCAACACCTGGCTCGTCGGACTGGCCGCGGCGGCGCTGCTCGCCCGCGGCTCGCGGATGCTCGGCCCGGCGCTGCTCGTCGTCGTCGTCAGCCTCGTGACGCAGGTCGTGTACCCGTGGCGGATGTCCCAGCTGATCGAGAGCGACCCGCTCTCGACCTGGCTGCAGGCCGGTCGGATCTGCGTGCTCCTCGTCGCGACGTTCTGGGCCTTGTACGCCGTCCGTCCCCGCCGAGACCTGCAGCTTGCGGGCCGGAACGCCCCCGCCTGACCCCGCAAGCTGCAGGTCTCAGCGCAGCGACCAGAGGGCGACGGCGCAGGCGGCCGCGACGTTGAGGGAGTCGACGCCGCCGGCCATCGGGATCCGGACGACGACGTCGCTGGCCGCCACCGCCCGCGACGACAGCCCGTCCCCCTCCGCCCCCAGGAGCAGGGCGACCCGGTCCGGCGCGCTCGCGGCGAACACGTCCAGCGGCACCGAACCGTCCGAGAGCGCTAGCGCGGCGACGACGAACCCGCGATCGCGAAGCAGCGCCAGATCTCCTGGCCAGTCGACCGAACGGGCCCACGGCACCGCGAACACCGTGCCCATCGAGACGCGGACGCTGCGCCGGTACAGCGGGTCGGCGCAGCGCGGCGCGACCACGACCGCATCGGCCCCGAGGGCCGCGACCGAGCGGAACGCGGCACCCACGTTCGTGTGGTCGACGAGGTCCTCCAGCACGACGACCCGCGCCCGGCCGGCGGGCAGCGCGTCGAGAAGGGCATCCACAGTCGGCGACACCGGTCGCTGCATCGACGCGAGGATGCCGCGGTGCACCCGGAAGCCGGTGACCGACCGCAGCACCTCCTGCGAGGCCACGTAGACGGGCACCTGCGGGAACCGCGCAAGCACGTCGCCCAGCTCATCGACGCGAACCGCATCGAGCAGGAACGATCGAGGGGCGCAGCCGGCATCGACGGCGCGCCGCAGGACCTCGGCACTCTCGGCCACGAAGAGCCCGCGCTCGGGCTCGGTACGCGAGCGCAGCGCGACGTCGGTCATCGCCACGTAGTCGGCCAGCCGCTCGTCGGCGGCGTCGTCGATCGGCACGAGCACGGCGTCAGCCTGCCAGCGCGTCCCCACCGCTCGGACCAGGACCCAGCGAGCGGCGGACCGCGTCGACGAAGAGCTCCGGCTGCTCCCAGGAGCCGAAGTGGCCGCCGGCCGCCAGCACCTCCCAGTCCACGACGTTCAGGCTGCGCTCCGCCCACGCACGAGGGAACCGCCGGATGTCGTTCGGAAAGATCGACACCGAGACGGGCAGCGTGACGAACGGCGGCGACGGCTCGACGGCCTTCTGCGCGGCCCACAGGCCATACAGGCGCATCGCCGACGCGATCGTGCCCGTCGCCCAGTAGATCGTCGCGTTGGCCAGGAGCTGATCGCGGGTGAGCGCCGTCTCCACATCACCCTCGTAGACGGTGAACGAGCGGCACATGTCGACCATCCACGCGAGCAGCCCCGCAGGCGAGTCGTTCATGGCGACCGCCATCGCATGCGGACGATGGGTGTTGACGTTCACGTGGTTGACCCGGCCAGTCGCGAGGGCGCCGTCCCAGTGCGCGAGCGAGGCCTGCTCGAAGGCGTTGAGGTCCTCGGTCTCCCCCGGTGCCGGCGGCAGGCCGGTCGGCATCGTCAGGTGCAGCTTCGTGAGGTGCTCCGAACGCGCCGACCGCGCGAGGTCGGTGATGATGGTCGCGCCCCAGTCGCCGCCCGCCCCGGCGTAGCGCGAGTAGCCCAGGGCGCCCATGAGGTCATCGAACGCCGACGAGATGCGCCGGATGCCCCACCCCGGTGTCCGGGTCGGCCCGGAGAACCCGTAGCCCGGGATCGACGGGGCCACGACGTGGAAGGCCGGCGCTCCGGGCGCCCCGTGCGCGTCCGGGTCGGAGAGCGGGCCGATGCAGTCGATGAACTCGACGACCGAGCCGGGCCAGCCGTGCACGAGCAGGAGCGGCGTGGCGTCCGCGCGCGGGGACCGCTGGTGGAAGGCGTGGATCCGCTGGCCCTCCACGTGGGTGACGACCTGGTCGAACGCGTTGAAGCGGTCCTGCCACGCCGCCCAGTCGAACGTGGTTCGCCACTCGTCGGCGAGCCCCCGGACGTACGGGATGTCGGTGCCGGCCTCCCAGCCGCCGACCGGCTCGAACCAGCGGGTGCGAGCCAGCCGCTCGCGCAGGTCGACGAGCACATCGCTGGCGATGTCGATGCGCGCGGGCTCGAGGTCGAGGTCGGTCACGGGGTCCGGTGTCGGGTAAGTCACGGTCGTCAGTCAATCGCACGGACGAGGGCGTACGCCTCGCGCGTCGCATAGATCTGGCGGCGTGGCGCGAACGCGTCGCCGAGCACGTGCACCTCCGGCACGCGCCCGCGCAGCTCCACCGCGAGCCCGCCGAGGGGCACACCGCCGCAGGCGAGTACCACGGAGTCCGCGGCGATCGGCTCCCCGGGCAGCTGGGAGTAGACCTTGCGCGTCTCGACGGTCCCGACGGCGATCCGGACGACCTGCTCGCTCGTCCGGATCCGCACGCCCTGGCCCTCCAGCCGGGCCAGGAAGCCGCCGATCGCGTAGCGACTGAGCAGGGGCGCGGGCGCGAGCGTCGAGTAGACGATCGTCACGTCACTCCCCCGGCCGGCGAGCAGGTCCGCGACGGCGAGCGGGGCGACGTGGTCGTCCTGCGCGACGACGACGACGCGCCGTCCGCACTCGGCCGAGCCCGCGAGGACGTCCCGAACGTCGTGCACGAACGGCAGGTCGTCGCCCGGGACCCCCGGACGCCGACGGTCCGTACCAGTAGCGACGATGACGACGTCAGCACCGGCAGCGACGATGTCCTCGCCCACAGCCCTCACCCTCAGGCTGACGTCGACACCCAGGTTGCGGACCCGCCGCTCCTGCCAGTCCAAGAACGTGCCGAAGGCGTCGAACGTGGGCGCCGCGGTCGCCGTCCGCAGCAGGCCGCCGAGCCGGTCGGATGCCTCCCAGAGGCGGACGCGGTGGCCGCGCTCGGCCGCGAGCGCGGCAGCCTCGAGACCGGCGGGACCGCCGCCGATGACGAGGACGTCGCGTGGACGGGTCGCCGGCACCGGCCAGTCGCCGGTGCTCTCCGTTCCGGCGTGCGGGTTGACGGCGCAGGCGAACGCCGTGCGCTCGACCACGACGGCGCTGATGCAGTCGTTGCACCCGGTGCACGGACGGATGTCGGCGGAACGGTCCGCGGCAGCCTTCGCGACCCAGTCGGGCTCGGCGAGCAGGCCCCTCGCGACGCCGACGATGTGGGCCTGCCCGGCCGCCAGGACCTGCTCGGCGACCTCCGGGGTCGTGACCCGTCCGGAGTAGGCGATCGGCAGGTCGACGGCGGCGACGAACTCCCCCGACAGCTCCGCCCAGGCCGCCGGCGGATAGACGTGCGACTGGACGTAGCTCGGGTTCCCCCAGTTGCTGCCGGCCACCAGGCTCAGGTAGTCGACCATCCCGGTGGCCTCCAGCCGCCGCGCGATCTCGACCCCCTCGGCCAGGTCGTAGCCGCCCGGCGCCTCCTCGAACATGTTCAGCCGGACGCCGACGGTGAAGTCGTCGCCGCACAGCTCGCGGATCTCCCGGAGGATCTCGGTCGCGAAGCGCAGGCGGTTGTCGAGGCTGCCGCCGTACTCGTCGTCGCGGCCGTTCACCAGCGGCGACAGGAACCACTCCATGAGGTCGTCGTGGTTGAGGTGGAGGTCGATGCCGTCGGCGCCAGCACGCTGCGCCTCACGCGCGGACCAGGCGAACTCCGAGACATACCAACGGATCTCGTCGCGGTCGAGGACGTGCGGTACGGCGTTGAGCACCGGTGAGCTGAGCGTCGCCGACGGGGCGTTCGGGAGCCCACCCTGGCTGACGAGCTGGACGGTCGTGAACGCACCCGCGGCGTGGACGGCCTCGGTGTACGCCTGAACCCGGTCATGGAAGACGGGCAGCCGGAAGTAGCCCGCGGTCCGCGCACCGATGCCGACCGGTGTGAACCCCGGGATGAACAGGTTGTCGATGTGGCCGGTGATGTTGACGACCCACGCGACGCCGGCCTCGCACCGCCGACGGATGTACGCGATGTTCTGCTCGGCCTGCTCCGGCGTGCCCCACAGCGGACCGAGCGGAGCGGTGTGGGGCGGCATCATCACCCGGTTCCGCAGCGGCATCGTGCCGACGCGGATCGGCGACAGGAGCGTCGGGAACGCCATCGAGGCACCTCCACCAGGCATCAACCTGTATAGATGACTTTGCGCGCCCTTCCTAGCACCCGTTGGGCCGGCGCGTGCAGCGGACGTCAATGTCGGCGGGGTCGCCCCTCACGAATGCGATCCGGAACCGAGCGGAAACCGTGAGTGGGATCAGCCGGGATCGATCCCTGTTCCGGGCGTCCGCCGCCCCTATCGTGACCGCTGCCCACCGATCGAAGGGGAACCGATGCGAGTCCAGATCCGACGCGCGCGACTGCGTCGAACGTCCGCGCTCACGGCGGCCGCGGTCATCTCGGCAGCGCTGCTCGCCGGCATCCCGCTCGCTGCGCCGGCCTCGGCTGCGGTCCCCGGCCCGGCCGGCATGTTCCCGTCCGTCGTCTCGGCCACGTCGGCATCGACGCTCTACGTGTGGGGCACCAACCTGCAGGCGTCGACCGTCGAGCTCTACTGTCCCGTGCCGAACCCGAACCAGCCGCAAGCGACGTCGTACCAGAGCCTGACACCGTTCCAGTACGGCTCGACCGGCACCTGGCTCGCGGTCCAGGTCCCGGCTGACCTGCTGACCGACCCGAAGTCCGGTGCCCCGGCGGAGGGCTCCTGCACGGTCGGCATCGCCAACGCAGCCAACTCCGGGGTGCGGACGATCCTCGTCGGCGGCAACGACGTGCTCCAGGTGAAGAACGTCGTGCCCGCTCTCGGTGCCGCCGAGCCCGCGAGTCTCCTGTCGACCGCACCCGCCGGCGACCCGCAGACGATCACCATCACCTCCCCTGTCGATGGACCTGATCTCTCAGCGGCAACGGTCCAGCAGGCGCTGTGCACGGGGAACCGCGCCGCGACGGCGCTCAGCAACGCCGCGACGCCGACCGCCCACGCCCTGGTCCTGACGCCCATCCCCGTGGACCCGTCCGTCACGACGTACTGCGCCCTCGCCGTGTCGCTCAACGACGCGGCGAGCACGGTGCTCCTCGTGCCCGGCACCATGCCGGCGAGTGGTGACCAGCGACTCTCCGCCATGCGGGCCATCACGTACCAGCCGCCCTACACCGGACCCGTCCGCGTCTACGTCCGCAACGACACCGGCCTGCCGGACACCGAGATCTACGTGTCGCTGACCGCGGACGCGAGCGCCGGCGGCACCGCGTCCGGGTTCGCCGGCGTCAACCCGAACACCCTGACGACCGTCGCATTCACGGGCCTGACGGACACGGATGGCACGTCGACCTACGACAAGAAGGCGCACACCGCGTACTTCGACGTGACGAACGGGCTCGCGTCAGGCGTCGTCCTCGTGTCGTCGTCGACCACGACCTCGACCGGCACGACCTACCTCGCGACCGGGGACGCGCCCCCCGGCCCTGCCACATCCCCGTACCGGTACGCAATGTTCGAGCTCACGTACTCCACCAACACGTACACCGATCTCACACTGATCGACCAGATCGGCTGGGCCATGTCGTCGTCCCTGTACACGGACGCACCGGCAACCGGGCTGCCGAACAAGCCGCTCGCCGACTCCGACCGGTCGACCGGCTGCCTCAGCTCCCTGGTGGACGGCCTTGAGCGGATCGTCCCGCCCGCGTACTGGAGCACCGCCAACCCCGACCTCACCGGCGGCGTGCTGCGGTACGACGCGAACGGTGCTCTCGCCGGATACGTCGGCGCAGCGAAGAAGCCGGCCGTCTACACGACGCCGGATGTCCAGGCCTACGTGCAGTCGGTCGAGTCACTGAGCCCGCTGACGATCAACGACGTGCACAACAGCGCACAGCAGGACGGCACCTTCGCCTACACGGCGACCTATGCCGGAACGTCCGACACGTGGACGCTGAGCGGCACGATCCAGAACGGGGCGGCCACCGGCCCCACGCTCACCGTCGAAGGCGCGAGCATCTACGGACCGGGGACACACGGCGGCACGGGCTACGCGCTGTACGGCGAGGACGGGCCGTTCCGCGCGCAGATCGGCGGCACGGACTACGGCTGGGGCAACGGCAGCCAGGTCGCCGGCTCCGGGTACCAGGACCTCGTCAAGACGATCTACCGGGACTTCATCGCCGGGTTCGCCTACGGCTACTGGGGCAGCACCTACCCGGTGCCCGCGGTCGCGGGCGTCGCGTCGGGCACCAGCACAGGCCCGGGCGCCGCGTACTTCACCCTTGACCCTCGGACGCACGCGTACGGTCACGCCGGCGCGAGCCTGGGGGCATGGAACGCGTACGACGCGCTCGTCCGGGAGGTCTCGCGCGGCGGCGGCGGCGCCAGCGGCGCCTACGGGACGGCCTACAGCGACACGTTCCTCGACAGCGCGCTCAGCCCGGCCATCGGCACGAACAGCGCCCGCTCGTGGGTCGTGTCCGTCGGCGACCCGAAGGGTTGCGCGGCGATCGCCCCGACCCCGCAGAGCCTCAAGCTCGCCGTGGGCCAGGCCGTCACCGTCATCCCCGCCGGGATCCAGCCGCCGGTCGGCGTGACCACCGACTACGTGACGCCGACGGCGACGGGCTTCCCCGCTGCACCCGAGTACGCGATCACGCCGAAGCTTCCGGCCGGCCTCGTGCTCGACCGCACGACCGGCGTCGTCAGCGGCTCGCCGACCGTCGACTCGCCCCGCCAGGTCCACACGATCACGGCGAGGTCCGGACGCGTGACGGCGACGGCGTACCTGACGACCACGGTCGGCGACTACTCGCTGACGCCCGCCGTCCAGAACATCTCCGGCACGGTCGGTCAGCGCGCGTCGGCGGCCACGCCGGCACCGTCGGCCTACACGCCCGGCGGGGCGTTCCAAGGGCCGGTGACCTACACGGTCGACCCGCCGCTGCCGGGCGGCCTGACGATGAACAGCGCGACTGGCCAGATCCACGGCGTGATGCCGACGAGCGCGAGCATCGCCCAGCCCTACCGCGTGACGGCCACGGACACAGCCGGCGGAACCGGAACGGCGACCATCTGGCTCACCGTGCTCGGCTCCCTGTCACCGTCGCCGCAGACCGTCACCGGCACGGTCGGGACCGCCGTCGCATCGACGGCGTTCACGCCGTCCGGCTTCGGGCCGTCGCCCGACCTCAGCTACTCCGTCGTCGGCAAGCCCGCCCTCCCGCCCGGACTGACGATCGACCCGAGCACCGGTGTGGTGTCCGGGACGCCGGCCGCGGTCTCATCAGCGTCCGTCACCGTCCAGGCCACAGCGACGGTCGGCACGATCGCCCAGGGGACGATCACGTTCGCGATCACGACCCCCACGGCACCTGATCCCACGCCGCAACCCGGGCCGACACCGACACCGACGCCGACGCACTCCTGTCCCGCCGGCTTCGTATGGGTGCCCTCGTTGCAGGCCTGCGCCGAGGTCGACTGACGCGGCCGGCCTCCACCTACGGGGCGGCCTGAACCCGTAGCCTTGCCGGCCAGGGAGGTCGGTCATGGCTGGAGGGGGATCCATCCGTGGCTCCGCCCTGGGCAGCCAGACCTCCGCAACAGCTCTCGCCGTCCTGATCGCCCTCGGTGCGGCACAGTGCATCGGGTTCGCCCTGTGGCCGCCGTCGGCAAGCTACGCGCCTGATGTCCTGGCCGCGGCCGGCGGCTGCCTGGGCGTGCTGGCCGGCATCACGTTGTGGGCCCTACCCCACCTGAACCCATGGTTCCTCGACGTCTGGGTGACCGTCCTGACGATCGCCGTGGCGGTCGCGGCCTACTACGGCGACTCGGCATCCAGCCAGCTCGCCGCGGCGATGGGCCTGTGCCTGCTGGCCGCGTACTCGGGCTACTTCCTGCCGGCGCGGCACATCGTGTTCCAGGTCGGCCTGATGATCGCGCTGTTCACCGCCGTCGTCATCGCTTCCCCTCATCTGGGGTCGCCGGTCTACGCCGCCAGCGTCATCGTCACCCTCGTCGCGCTCGCGTGGCTCGTCTGGCGGGTGGCTGCGATGCTCGCCGCGGCGGCCGTGCGCGACCCGCTCACCGGCGTCCTGAACCGTCGCGGGCTATCGGAGGCAGCGACGCTCGTGCACTCGATGGCCCTGCGCGCCGACCGCCGCACCTGCGTCGTGGCGATCGACCTCAACGACTTCAAGGGGTACAACGACCGCCACGGGCACGCCGCGGGAGACGCCCTGCTCGAAGAGCTCGCCCGGGCCTGGCAGCGCTCGCTCCGGTCGACCGACATTCTCGCGCGCACCGGCGGGGACGAGTTCGTCCTCGTCCTCGTCGACACCGACACGGCGGCCGCTCACGCACTGCTCGCCCGACTGCACGAGGTGAGCCGGTCACGGTGGTCGTCCGGTGTCGTCGAGTGGGCGCGCGGCGAGCCGCTGGACGACGTCCTTCGTCGCGCCGACCAGGCGCTCTACCTCGCCAAGACGCACCGGCGCTGACCGGCGCACCACCCTCAGATCGGCGCGGTGAGACTCGCGCGGTAGCCCGACGACACGTCGCCGGACATCGTCGCCAGCTGATGGATGCCGCCGTCATCACCGAAGACGTTGTCGCTCGTCAGGCTCAGTGCCGCGAGGTTCGACACGCTCGCGGAGTACCCGTCGGTCGCGTACACCGCCTCGGACGTCTCCTTGGGCAGCGCCAGCTGCGAGGTCTTCAGCGGGGTCCCTCCGCCGGTCGCCTCCTCGACGCTGCCGTAGACCTCGAAGTGGATGTGCGGCCATCGCCCGGTGTAGCAGGCGGGATAGATCGTCGTGAACGTGACGGCGCCGGTCGCGTCGGTCACCTGGACGCCGCGCAGGTAGTCCTCGTCCTCGACTCCCGACGAGTACAGCGAGTACCGGCCCTCCCGATCGCAGTGCCACGCGTACACCGCAGCGCCGACGACCGCGTCTCCCGTCGAAGCATCCCGGACGACGAGGGTGGCCTGCAGCGGCACTCCCCCGGCGGTCGTGCCGGTGGTGGTGCTCGTCCGGAGGTCAGTGCGCACGATTCCCGTGTCGTCGAGGACGTCGACGCCGTTGGTGCCGTCGGCGGGGTACGGGCCGTTGGTCTCGTCCGGAATCTCTACGAGGGGTGTCGCAGACGCCGTTGCGCCGGCCGCGGTCGCGGCGGTGGACGGGCTCGCGGACCCCGCCTGGCCGCAGGCTGCTAGCCCGCCGGCGATGCCCAGCCCACCGATCAGGGCGAGAACTCCTCGCCTGCTGAGCGCGCGGTCCGCGTCCGCCCGCAGTCCGAGGCTGTCGACGGGCTCGTCGTGCGTTGTCGTTGCCATGCGGGGATTCTCGGCCACGAGGCTGCGCCTGCGCTGGCAGCTGTCTGAGAGGCCCCTGTGAGTCCTGCCCTGCAGCTCGCCCTAGCCGACGGCCCGGATGTCGATGATCGTCGAGATCCCGGCGGCCTGTGCCGATGCAAGCCCCACGTCGCTGTCCTCGTAGACGACGACGTCGTGCGGGTCCAGACCGAGTCGGTCCAGTGCGAGGAGGTATCCATCCGGTGCCGGCTTGCCGTTGGGGACGTCGTCCGCGGTGACCACGTGGTCGAACAGGTCAGTGATGCCGACGGCGTCGAGCGCGCCGACGACCGGCTCGCGGTACCCGCCGGACACGACGGCGAGCGGGACCCTGCCATGGAACCGTCGCGCGAGCTGGACGACCTCGTGGACGGGCTCGAGCTCATGGATGCGAGCCACGAAGTCGTCGATACCGGCGACGCGGAGCTGCTCGATCAGCGCCGTGTCCGCACCGGGGATCGCCCGCCGAACGAACGGCTCCATCGGGTCGTTCCCGTACGCCTCCCACCAGGGGTCCGTGACGACGAACCCGTGGACGCCGAGCAGGTCTGCCCACACCTTGCGGTGCAGGCCCATCGTGTCGACGAGTGTCCCGTCGCAGTCGAACAGGAGCGCCCTGGCTGTATCCGGCGGGTCCGGCAGGACGCGCATCGGCACGACGCTCATGCAGGGACGCCGTGACGGCCGGACACGCAGAACTCGTTGCCGTCCGGGTCGGCGAGCGTGGTCCACAAGAAGCCCTCGAACTCACGCTCGGCGACGAGCGTCGCGCCCGCGGCAACGAGCTGCGCCACTGATCCGGCGAGATCCGCACCGGTGAGGTCCAGATGCATGCGGTTCTTGCCGGGCGTCGGCTCGTCGACCTTCTGGAAGCCCAACGCCGGCCCGGATCCGGGTGCGGCGACGACGACGAACCACCCGTCGTTCTCCTCGACGATGCGACCGCCGATGCGCGCGGCCCACCAGGTCGCCAGCGGGATCGGGTCGGTCGTGTCGACCGTGATCATGGCCACCGTCAGGACGTTCGTCTGCGTCATGGCGGCACGTTAGCCGGCCCGACCGCCGCGGCGTCGCTCTCATGCCGCGCTCCACCGCCTGCCATCGGTCGTCATTCCGGAAGCAGGCGGCGTTCGCGCGCGACCGCGAGCGCCTCCGTCCGTGACTGGACGCCAAGCTTCAGGTAGACGTGCGCGAGGTGCGACTTCACGGTCGCCCGCGTGATGACCAGCTCCGCGGCAACTTGGTCGTTGGAGTCACCGGCAGCAACGCGGGCCAGCACGTCCAGCTCGCGTCGGGTCAATGCCAGGTCCGGTGTCCGCATCCGCTCCAGCAGACGCTCTTGGACAGCCGGTCCCAGCGTGACGCGCCGCGCTGCGGCCGCGCGGATCGCGTCGGTGAGCTCGGGGGCAGGCGTGTCCTTGAGCAGGTACCCCGTCGCTCCCGCCTCGATCGCGGCGAGGATGTCGGCGTCCGAGCCGTACGTCGTGACGACCAGCACGGGCGGCCCGCCGAGCTCGACGAGCCCCGCCGTCGCCTCGGCGCCGGTCATCCGACCTGGGCCGAACCGCAGGTCGAGCAGGACGACGTCCGCGTGGCCGCCCTCTGCGACCCAGCGCAGGAGGGCCTCGGCGGCGTCGAACTCGCCGACGACACTCAGATCCGGCTGGGACTCGACCACCGCCCGCAGCCCCGCCCGGACGACCGGATGGTCGTCGGCTACGACGACCCGCAACGCATCGGTGCCGGTCATGCGACCGCCCCGGAACGCGCGACCGGCCCGGAGGTGACCGGGACCGAGACCGACACCGCCGCACCAGCGCCCGGAGCGCTCTCGACCGCCAGCTCCCCGCCGATCTCCGTCACGCGTGACCGCATGGCCACCAGGCCGAACCCGTGATCAGGCCCACGCCCGTCCAGGTGCGCGGGGTCGAAGCCGACACCATCGTCGACGACGTCGAGGACGACCAGGTCGTCGTCGACCGCGAGGAAGACCTGCACGTTCTGCGCACCGGCGTGCTGGACGACGTTCGCCAGCGCCGACTGCGCGACCCGCAGGACCGCGGTCTCGACCGGGACCGGGAGCGCAGGCACGTCCGTCTGGGTGACGACGGATACGTCGAGCTCGATCCCCCGCTCCGCAGAGTCCCGGACCGCCCGCTCACCCGCTCGCCGCAGCGCCGACACGAGCGTGCCTTCGGACAGTTCGGCCGGAGCGAGCTCGTACACGACGCGACGGGCCTGGGCGAGGCTGTCGGCGACCGCCGCCTGCGCCTGCGCGACCAGGTCCGCGGTACGGACGTCGTCCGGCCCTATCCCGGCCTGGGCCGCGCCGAGGAGCAGCCCGGCCGCCGACAGGTCCTGGGCGATCGTGTCGTGGATCTCGCGAGCCAGGCGCTCCCGTTCGGCCGACACCACTCGCTCGCGCTCGGCGGCCGCCAGGTGACTGCGCGCCGACACGAGCTCGTCGAGCGTCTCCTGGCGTGTCCGGACCTCGCGCTGGAGCACGTGGAAGCCGGACACCGCCGTGACCGCGACCGCAGCGCCCACAAGCGGACCCAGCACCGCCCCGAACGAGTCGGAGGGGTGGACGACCGTGGCGTCGACGACGGCGACCAGTGTCGTGGCCGCCACCGCAGGGATCCCGCGGTGCGCGCCGAGGACCTGCATCTGAACGAGCATCAGCGGGAAGGTGATCCACAAGGCGACCGGACTGATCGCGAGCATGCCCGCCCAGAGAAGCACGAGGACGGTGACCCACACGGTCGCTCGAGCCAGGCCACTCTTGCGTCGCAGAGGTTCCGCGGGCCCGGCCAGCCGCACACCGCGACCCCAGGCGTACGTCGCGGCGAAGGCCAACCCCAGGAGCAGCGCAGACCACCGACGCGGTCCCTCCTCGCTCGCGACCCCTTGCCAGGTCGCGACCGCGACGAGGAGCGCCATCAGGACGTCGACGCCGAGCTGGATGCCGCGGGTCACCGTCGCCAGCGCATGCGGGTGCACGCGGCCACGGTACCGCCGTGACCCCGCCGCGCCATCAGCCGAAAGGTGGAGTGCCGGCTGGACCATTCGGCGCCGGAAGACCCGCCCGCCGGCTGCTGCGCCGAGCCGCGCGCGGCGCGACAGTTGATCCATGTTCGTCTCCTTGCGCGACCTGCGCCACGCCCGAGGCCGTTTCGCCCTCGTCGGCACCGTCGTCCTGCTCATCGCGTTCCTCGTCACGTTCCTCGGAACGCTCACGGCGGGCCTGGCCCGCGAGTCGACCTCGGCGATCACCGACCTGCCGGCCGACTACCTGGCCTTCTCGATGCCGGCGCCAGGCGACGCACCCGGGTTCACCGCGTCGTCCGTCGACGAGGCACAGGTGGCGCGGTGGTCGTCGGTCCCGGGCGTCGAGTCGGCCCAGCCCGTCGGCCTCACCACGACGCGAGCGACGTCGGCGACGACGACGGCTGCAGTCACAGCACTGGGCGTGCTTCCCGCGTCCGCCCTCGTGCCCGGTGCCGAGGTCGCCGGCGACATCCCGTCCGACGGCATCGTCCTGTCCGCGCCGGCCGCCGATGCGCTGGCGGTCAGCGAGGGCGACCCGGTCACCCTCGGCGGCCAGCGGCTGACGGTCGCGCGAATCGCCGACGTCGACGACTCCTTCGCCCACACCCCGGCGGTCTGGGTACGTCTGGACGACTGGCGGGACCTCGGCGGCCGGGCGGCTCCGGGAACTGCGACCGTCATCGCGCTGTCGGCGCCGGATCTGTCCACGGATGCGATCACGGCCGCAGACGACGTGATCGGAACGACGACCCTGCCCACCCCGGACGCGCGCTCGGCGGTGTCGTCGTTCACGGCCGAGAACATGTCGCTGTCGATCATGCTCGCGTTCCTGATCGGCATCTCCGCGCTGGTCGTCGGCGCCTTCTTCACGGTCTGGACGATCAGCCGCAGCGGTGACCTCGCGGTCCTCAAGGCCCTCGGGGCGTCGACCGGCTACCTCCTGCGCGACTCACTGGGGCAGGCCGTCGTGGTGCTGGTGGTCGGGATCGGGCTGGGGTCCGCCCTGGCCGCGACGACGGCTGCGGCTCTGGCCGGTGTCGTGCCGGTCGTCGTCGACGCAGCCACGGTGCTGGTCCCCGCGCTCGCCCTTCTCGCTGTCGGCTTCGTCGGCGCGGGCGCCGCTGTCGTACGAGTCGGCCGCGTCGACCCGCACGCGGCGCTCGCCGCCGGCCGCTGACATCCCATCGCACCGCACGCAAGGAGAGCACTCGTGGACCTGCACATCGACGACGTCACCCTCGACTACCCCGACGGTGACAGCACCCTGACGGCCGTCGACGCGGTCAGCCTGGCGATCCCCGCGGGCACGTCCACCGCGCTACTGGGGCCGTCCGGTTCGGGGAAGTCGAGCCTGCTCGCGGTCGCCGGCGGGCTCACCCGACCCACGTCGGGCGTCGTGCGGATCGGCGGCGACGTCGTGTTCACCCCCACCACGAAGCCACGGGAGGCGACCCGCGCCCGGCGCGACCGCATCGGCCTGGTCTTCCAGCAGCCCCAGCTGATCGCCTCGCTGACCGCGCTCGAGCAGCTCGAGCTGCATGCGCACCTACGCGGCCGGCGACCATCGTCGGCGCGCGACCATGCCCGCGCGCTGCTCGACGCCGTCGGCCTCGCCGGCCTCGAGCACCGCCGCCCGGCCCAGCTGTCCGGCGGGCAGCGTCAACGCGTCGCCATCGCACGAGCTCTCGTCGGCCGCCCGGACGTGCTCCTCGTCGACGAACCGACGTCCGCCCTCGACCACGAGCGCGGAACGCAGGTCATCGCGCTGATCTCCGCGTTGGCGGCGCAGGAGGGAGCGGCGACCCTCATCGTCTCGCACGACGCATCGACCCTCGCCTCGGTCGACACGCAGGTGGTGCTTCGCGATGGACGACTGACCGCGGACGACGCCCTACGGTGAACCCGTGGGCGTCGTCGTCGGCATCGTCGCGTTCGTCAGCGAGCTCGCATTGCTCCTCGCCGCCGGGGTCGGCGGCTGGCGGTTGGCACACGACGTCGCCGGCACCGGCGTAGCTGTGGCGATTGTGGCGGCGGTGGGCCTTCCACTCCTCATCGCCGCGGTGTGGGGTGCCTGGCTCGCACCCCGAGCCCGCTGGCCGCTCGGAGGAGCCGCCCGGCTCGTCACGAAGTGCGCGCTCTTCGTCGCCACAGGGTTCCTGCTCGCCGGCGTTGGGCTGGCGTGGTGGGGCGCAGCTCTCGCGGTCGTCGGGTGCGCTGCGGCCGCGGCGGGCCGCCGGTACCCCTTTCCCGGTCACGACAAACTCGAGCGTTCAGCCCTGTAGGTACCTGGAGTTCAGGCCTCGACGAGGGCGGCCAGCTGCGCCGTGACGCTCCCCCAGCCGTCGTGGAAGCCAAGGTCCTCGTGCTGCGACTTCGCCACCGCGTCGCCGTGGCGGACGACGACGCGGTAGTCCGTGCCGTCCGGGTGGTCACTCAGCACGATCTCGGCTGACATGGCCACCGGGAAACCGGCGACGGGCCGCCAACTGCTGTCGAGGACGTTCGTGAAGACGATCCGCTCCCCCTCGTCGACGACGAGAAAGCAGGCGTCCATGTGCGGGACGAAGGTGATGCCGTCGTCGCTCATCGACGTCACGATGGCACCGCCGGGGCGGGCCTCGAATCGGTCGACGCGGCACACCGTGGGCGCCGGCAGGAACCACTGGGCGAACTGGTCGGGGGCAGTCCACGCCCGCCACACGGCCTTCCGCGGCGCTCGGATGACTCGTGTGAGGGTCAGGTCGAGGTTTAGGTTGAGGTCAGAGGTCACGCGGGGGTCTCCTTCTCGTCGGTGACGAACCGTTCGAGCCGGTCCGTCCGGTCCTCCCAGGCGAGCCTCTGCTCGGCGAGCCAGCCATCGACGACGGCCAGCCTCGCGCGGTTGAGCGTGCATGTCCGCACGCGCCCGGACTTCGTGGTGCGGATCAGCCCGCTGGCCTCCAGCGTGCGGACGTGCTTCATGAACGACGGCAGGGTCATCGGGAACCCGCGGGCGAGATCTCCGACGGTCGATGGGCCATCGCCCAGTCGGCGGATGACCGACCGCCGTGTGGAGTCGCCGAGAGCGACGAACACGGCGTCGAGCGCCACCGATTGCTGAGCCATCTGGCTAAGTATTGTCGTCGGTAACACTTAGCGCAAGAGCACACTGTTGTGCCGCCGGAGGCGGATCCGCCGGCGGCAGCATGGGCCTCGCGCGTGGTCGACGATGACGCAGGGTTGCGGCATGACCGAGAACGCACCGCGATTCGACGACCGCATCCGCAGACACCTCTACGACAGCCGCGTGCTCGTGCTCGACGGGCCGCTCGACGACGACAACGGCGCCGTGCTCGCCACCCAGCTGATGACACTGGCCCTCGACGACCCGTCGGCCGATGTCTCGCTGTGGATCCACTCCCCCGGCGGCTCCGTCCCGGCGATGCTCGCGATCCGAGACGTCATGGACCTCATCCCGTGCGATGTCTCGACGCTCGCACTCGGCATCGCCTACAGCGCCGGGCAGTTCCTGCTCTCGTCCGGTGCCCGCGGCAAGCGGCGCGCGCTCCCGCATGCCCGGGTCCTCATGCACCAGGGCTCCGCCGGCATCGGCGGTTCGGCCGTCGACATCGAGCTCCAGGCCGGCGACCTGCGCCACACCCGCGACACGGTGCTCGCGCTCATCGCCGCAGACACCGGGCAGCCGGTCGAGCGCGTCTTCGAGGACTCCCTGCACGATCGCTGGTACACCGCCGCACAGGCACAGGACTACGGCTTCATCGACACGATCGTCAGCTCGTTCGCCGAGATCGTGCCGCAGCGCCGGTCGACGGGCTTCCTGGCAGGAGCACACGCATGAGCACCTACCCAATCCCCAACGTCATCGCGCAGCACCCGCGTGGCGAGCGCGTGCTCGACGTGTACTCGCATCTGCTCGCCGAGCGCATCGTGTACCTGGGCACCGGGATCGACGCGGGCGTCGCGAACGCCCTCATCGCCCAGCTCCTGCACCTGGAGGGAGATGACCCCGAGCGGGAGATCCAGCTCTACATCAACTGCGAGGGCGGCGATCCGAGCGCGGGCCTGGCGATCTACGACACGATCCGGTACGTCCGTCCACCGGTCGCCACCATCTGCGTCGGGCAGGCCGTCGCGGTCGGCGCCGTCCTGCTCGCCGCCGGCGCTCCCGGCCGCCGCGCGATGCTGCCGCACGCACGTGTCGTCCTGCACCAGCCGGCAGCGCAGGGGCGCGGAGCGATCCCCGATCTGATCGTGCAGGCCGACGAGGTCGTACGCGTCCGGGCCCAGCTCGAGCACGTGTTGTCGACGCACACCGGTCAGGACGTGGCCCGGCTGCGGGCAGACACCGACCACGACCAGGTCCTGTCGGCCGAGCAGGCGTGCGCCTACGGCATCGTCGACCGGGTCATCCTCGACCGCCGACCTTGAGGTTCCACCGGGTCCGCGGCCCCCGCACCCGGTGGAACCTCAAGGTCGAGGGCTGGCGGCGTGAGTCAGGCGGCGAGGGCGAAGGCGACGGCGCCGGCTGTTCGTGCCGGAGCCGGGGCCGGGGCCGGAGCGCGGAGTGTCTGCGCGACACCGAGGACGAGGTCGCCGAGCGGGACGTCGAGGGCGCCGGCGACGGCGTCGATCATCTCGCTCGACGGCTCTTTCAGCCCGCGCTCGATCTCGGACAGGTACTGAGGGGAGATCCCGGCACGCTCGGCGGTCTCGACGAGCCGCTCCCCGCGGCCGTGGCGCAGGTCGCGCAAGTGCGCTCCCAGCACGTGCCGCCACAGCGGATCGGGGTCGCGGCCGATGTCGACAGCGCGGGGGTCCGGGTGCTCAGGTTGCAGGGCGGGGGGCGTGGTGTCGGCCATGCCGCATGCTAGGCCGGACGAAGCCTGCCGTGCGTGCAGCGAAGGCCCGTTCCGCCCACAGCAGATCGGTCAGGAGACGTCGGCAAGGCCGCGGTGGACCGGGGCGAGCTCGGCCTCGATCCCGGCGAGGACCACCTGGAGCTTGCCGGCGAACAGCTCGTGCGGGTCGCCGCGTCGGGTGTCGATCGTCTCGGCACTGCGCCGGCTGTCCGTCGCGAGGTCGAAGACGAGGTCGACCGCCCTGGCGGCGCAGGTCGGGGTGAACCCGACTCGAACCAGCGCTGCGCTCACCTCGTCGGTCAGCTGCTGGGCCGCCGGCGGGATGACCCCGCGTGAGACCTCGACCGCCGCCCCCGGATGGTCGGCCCACAGCAGCCACGCGGACTCGGCCCACGCCGCCAGCAGCGGACGCCACGGCTGGTCGAGGCCGGGCCATTCGTGCCGGCGGATCGCGAGGTCCAGGCCTAGGCGCGAGAGCTCATCGCGACCTCGGACGTGCCGGAACAACGTCGCGAGGCTTACGCCCAGGCGCTCGCCAACGCACGCGTAGGTGAGCCGGACGAAGCCGACGTCCAGCACGGCCTGCGCGATCATGTCGACGTTCACCCGTGGGGGCCGCCCACGGCGGCGACGGGCTCCCGCCGGCGCGAGCGGCATCGGCGGCATCAGCGGTGCGAGGGTGACGGCGGTCATGGCTGCTCCGTGGCGTGTCGGCACATTAACTTAGGTAAGGCTTACCTGATTGACCGTCACCGTCTCACACCCGCGTCGCCCGATGCAATGGCACGCCGTCGGCAACCTCGCTACTGCGTCAGCCCGATCGCCAGAGCGATGATGCCGAGCGCCGGCGGGACGGCCTGTAGGAGCCCCGCGCGGGCCTTGGACCGATCCGAGGCGATCAGGACGATCCCGGCACCGACCATCATCGACGCGCCGGCGATGACGAGGGTCGCGCCGACAGCACGGTGGTCGGATGCGACCAGGACGGTCCCCACGATGATCGCCAGGGCGAGGAACAGGTTGTAGAAACCCTGGTTGAACGCGAGGAGCCGGGTCGCCTGCGCCTCCTCAGCCGTGGTGCCGAACGCCGCACGTCCTCGAGGGCCGGTCCACGCCACGGACTCCAGGTAGAAGACGTAGACGTGGAACAGCGCCGCGATCCCGACCAGGACGAGCCCGACGGCGATCATGCGGCGGCTCCCGCCGGACCTACGAGCCGATCGTCCACTGCTGGCACCCGCCTGTTCCCTTGGTGTACTTCGCGCAGATCGTGGTGCTGCCGGGCTGGCCGAGCACGACGTACGGCAGCGCGCGTGATGGGTCCGTCGCGACCGACACGACCGTCGGGTCGGAGCTGGTGATGCTGACGACCTTGGCTGCGTCGCTCGCACCGTCACCGAACGCGACATTGAGCGTGCGCCCACCGGCCTTGCCGGAGATCGCCTTCGGCGTGACCATGAGGACGCAGCGACCGGCGCCGGACTTCGGCGTGAAGCACACGCGGGACTGACCCATGCCGATCGCTTGAACGACGGTCGAGTTCGTCGCCTTCCCGTCCACGGTCTCGGCGACGGGCTTGCCGAGCGCGACGACCTTCGGATTGCTCGAGGTCACCTTCTTGATCCCGGCCGGCCGCCCCTTGGCGTCGGCGAAGAGCTGGTACCGCGACAGCGAGCCGAGCGACATGACGACGATCGTGTCGACGCCGGGGCACTTCGCGTAGAACGTGCGCTCGGCCGCCGTGGGCGCTCCGCCCGCCGGGTTCGATGCTGCAGCGGCGATCGCCTTGGCCTGCAACGCCTTACATGCCTTGGTCATGGCGGTCGGGGCGCTCGGTGCCGCCATCGCGGCCGAGCCAGTCACGGCGACAGCGGCCACGGTCGAGACCGAGGCGACGACCACCAACGACGTCCGTACGAGCCGACCCGCCATGGAACGCTCCCCTCCTCGACGAACCCGCCGACCCTAGCCGCGGGTGGGCGGCGCGTCGACCCGTTCTCCGGGGTCGCTCTCCCTGCTGCACGAACTCGCCTTCGGTGCCCGTCTTCGTCAATACCCTTCGTCCATGAGTACGGCGTCCTACCTGCAGCGTCTGTTCTCCGTCGACGGTCGGGTTGCGATCGTCACCGGGGGCAGCTCCGGCATAGGTCGCGCGATTGCGATGGCACTGGCCGGTGCCGGCGCTCGGGTCGTCCTCGTCGCCCAAACGCCGGAGACCCTCGGACGTGTCGCGGACGAGATCGACGCCGATGGTGGCACGGCCGCGTTCGTCGCAGGCGACCTCGGCAGCCGCGACCGCGTCCGCGAGATCGCCGACGAGGCAGCCGCCGTGTACGGCGAGCCTGACATCGTGGTGAGCAGCGCAGGCGTCAACCTTCGACCACCCATGGACGAGATCACTGCGGACATCTGGGACCGGACGATGGCCGTGAACCTGGAGGCCCCGTTCCTCCTCGGCCAGCGGTTCGGTCCCGGGATGGCGGCGCGAGGGCACGGCCGCCTCATCCACCTCAGCTCGCAGCAGGCACGTCGCGCCTTCGTGAACAGCGGCGCCTACGGCGTCTCCAAGGGTGGCCTGGAGTCGCTCGCGCGGTCCCAGGCTGAGGCCTGGTCCGGGCATGGCGTGACGAGCAACGTGCTCGTGCCCGGCGTGGTTCTCACTCCGATGAACGCGCACGTCGCTGCCGATCCCGCGCTCGTCGCTGCGCTCGCTGAACGGACGCTCGTCGGACGAAACGGCCTGCCGGAGGACTTCGCCGGCGCCGCGCTGCTCCTGGCGAGCGACGCCGGCGCGTACATCACCGGTCAGGCGATCGTCGTGGACGGCGGCTTGTCCGCGCACTGATGTCGCTCAGGCGCGACGCACGAGCAGGACGCCGTCGTCCAGGATCGCGTGCTGTCCGTCGGGGCCGACGGCCTCCCGCGCGCGCACCTCGGCAAGCACGGTCGTCCACGTCGACGAGTCCAGGTCGAGCTCCGCGCGCTCCTCCTCGGGCGACAAGAACACGTGATCACCGTGCGCGGCAGCGTCCGACCACGGAGGGAAAGCGGCGTGAGAGACCAGGAGCAGGTGTCCCCCCGACGTCACGTGCTCGGCGGCGCGCCGCAGCACCTGCGTCCGCGGGAACTCGACGGGCGAGTGGAAGAACGAGGCGCTGACCAGGTCAAAACCCCCGTCGGGCCGCCAGTCGGACAGGTCGTGGGCCACCCACGTGATCCGAGTGGGCTCGATACCCGCGGCCGCTGCCGCACCGGCGGCGCGGGCGACCGCGGTCGCCGACACGTCGACCGCCGTGACCTCCCAACCCTGATGAGCGAGCCAGATCGCGTCCCCGCCCTCTCCGCAGCCGAGGTCGAGAGCCCGCCCGGGAGCGAGGGGCGCGATGACGTCGGCCAGGGTCGTGTTGACCCGCCCCGACCAGATCGGTCCGGACCCGGCGTAGCGCTCCTCCCAGAACGTCGCGAGATCCGTGCCCTCCTCCGGCTCGTGGTGGGCGTGCGCCGCGTGGTCATGGTCGTCGGCAGTCATGCCGCCAGCATTCCGGCTGCCTCGACCCCGCGCCAACCCACACCCCCTCCCTGACGTTTGTCCCGCTTTGCGGGACTGGCGGGCGGCTGAGCACACCCGACTGGCTCCAGCCGCCCGCCAGTCCCACACTCCGTCCGGTCACCACCGGGCACCGAGCGCGTCGACCTCTCGTGTCCTCCGATCGGACGACGCTCTCACCGACGCGGTGCGTTCGGCCGCCCGCGGCGAGACTGTCCTCGCGCCGCCGGCCCAGACCGCCCTGCTCGGTCGCGCGCACAATCGGTCGTCGACCCTCTCGCCGTCGGCTCAGGAGGTGGCTGTGCTGCAGCCGGCGGCCAAAGGGCGGACCAACGCCGCGATCGGGCAGGCCCTTCACATCATCGAGACGACGGCCAAGACGTATCTGAGCCGGGCATTCGACAAACTCGGCACTCCTCATCGAACTTCTCCCGTCCGCCCCGGAATCGAGCTCGGCCTGATCACCTAGCTCCCGCCTGCCGCCCGACTCCCGCCTACTGTTGCGGGATGAGACACATCGGCCTCGGCACCCTCGACGTCAGCCGAATCGGCCTGGGCACGATGGGGATGTCCGCCTACTACGCCGGCGCGGGCAGCGACGACGCCGAGTCGATCCGGACGATCAGGCGAGCGCTCGATCTGGGCGTCACGCTCATCGACACGGCCGAGATCTACGGTCCGTTCACGAACGAGGAGCTCGTCGGACGAGCGATCGCCGGCCGCCGTGATGAGGTCGTGCTGGCGACGAAGTTCGGCAACTACTCGCACGTCACCGGCACCCCGTACGCGAAGGACTCGACGCCGCAGAACATCCGGCTGGCGGTCGAGGGCTCGCTCGGCCGCCTGCAAACGGACCACATCGACCTGTACTACCAGCACCGGGTCGACACATCGACACCGATCGAGGACACGATGGGGACGCTCGCCGATCTCGTCCGCGAGGGAAAGATCCGCCACGTCGGCCTGTCCGAGGCGGGAGTCGCCACCATCCGACGGGCGCACGCCGTCCACCCGGTGGCCGCCCTGCAGACCGAGTACTCGCTCTGGACACGCGACGTCGAGGCCGAGATCCTGCCGGCGGTCCGGGAGTTGGGCATCGGGTTCGTCGCCTACTCCCCGCTGGGCCGCGGATTCCTCACCGGCACGATCCGGTCGGCGGCGGACATCGCCGACGGCGACTTCCGAAAGACCAACCCACGCTTCGTCGAAGGTGCGGTCGAGCAGAACATCGCGATCGTCGACGTGGTCGAAGCGGTGGCGGCCGAGGCCGGCGCCACAGCGGCACAGGTCGCCCTCGCGTGGCTGCTCTCCCGCGGTGACGACATCGCCGTTATCCCCGGCACGAAGCGGGTCTCGCGGCTGGAGGAGAACGCCGCCGCCGACGGCGTCGTGCTGACGGCAGACCAGCTCGCCCGCCTCACGGCGATCGAGCCGCCCGTCGGCACGCGGTACGAGGAAGACCGTATGTCGTCGGTCGGCCTGTAGCGCGGAGGACCGGCGGGACTAGTGGACGAGCTGGTCGGCCGGTCCTGCTGAAACCCGTCGGCCGCTGTCGTTCCGGTGACCCATCCGGTCGATCCAGGCGAGAGCGATCGCCGACAGCACGAACGCGAGGTGGATGACCACCTGCATGATCACGCCCGTGAGCGTGTAGCTGCCGCCCTCGACCTGGCCGTTGATCGAGCCGGACGGCGGGAGGTTGCCGATCTCGATGAACGTCGCCAGGAGATGGATCGACGAGATCGAGATGATCGAGATTGCCAGCTTGACCTTGAGCAGGTTTGCATTGACGTGCGACAGCCAGTCCGGCTCGTCAGGGTGGCCGGAGATCTTGATCCGGGAGACGAAGATCTCGTAGCCGCCGATGATCACCATGATCAGCAGGTTCGCGATCATGACGACATCGATCAGGCCCAGGACCGCGAGCATGATCGTCGCCTCGTCCATCGGGTGCATCCCGGGGTCGGTGATCCCCAGCCACACCTCCTGCATGAGGTGCACGAGGTCGAACCCGAACACGATCACGTAGACGAGCTGCGCGACGATCAGGCCGATGTACAGCGGTGCCTGGAGCCAGCGGCTGGCGAAGATGAGGCCCGCGAGCGTGTTCGACGCGGTGCGGTCGGGTCGAGCGGTCAGCTGAGGTCCGTCAGAAGGCGTGGCCACCCAGCCACGTTATCGGGACGGCCCGGCGACAAGCCACTGGGTCCGGCCCCAGCCGGCGGTCACTGCGGGTAGGGCTTCTCGCCCCGCTCGAGCATCCCGACGAGCTTGGCCAGCCGGTTCGCCCGGGACGTCGCGCTCGCCGCGGTGACGATGCGGTGCAGGACGGCGAAGCGGTTCTGGCTGTTGAGCCCCTCGAAGGTGGCCCGAGCCGTCGCCGACGCGGCCAGGGCCGCCTCGAGGTCGTCGGGGACCTGGATCGATGCCGGCCCGGCATAGGCGCGCTCCCACCGGCCATCGCCCTTCGCCCGGTCGATCTCGGCTTGTCCCCGCGGTCGCATCCGGCCGTCGGCGACGAACTGCTCCACGAGACCGATGTTCCGCTGCGACCACAGGGAGGCCTTGCGACGCGGCGTGTACCGCTGGCTGAAGGTGGCCGCGTCGTGGCTGCGCCGCTGACCGTCGATCCAGCCGCTGCACAACGCCTCATCCAGCGCCTCCGCGTAGGTGAGCGCGGTCGGGTCCGTCGTCCCCTTCTTCGCCAGCAGGAGCCACACACCCTCGGACGTGTCCTCGTTCGCGTCCAGCCAGGCGCGCCAGGCCGCGGCGTCGGCAAGGACAAGGAGGTCAGGCTCGGGTGTGGTCGCCATTCCGCCAGACTCCCACGACGGCCGGACATCGTGGGGGCCGTCCCTCCCAGTCACCCGGCGGCCACCCCCGTGGCGGAGTCTCAGCCGTTCTGCTCGGCGGCGTCGCGTGCGTCGAGCTGAGCCATCCAGTCGCGGGGGACTCGGCCCGCCGGGCCGGGCACGGGCTGGTCGACCGGATGGCTGGTCGGCGGCGCGAGCTCCGCGCCGTCCACGACGTCCTCGGCCGCGAAGTCCCAGAACCAGTCCTCACCGGGCTCGAACGACGCGATGACCGGATGACCTGTGGCTCGGAAGTGGGCGGTCGCGTGCCGGTTCAGCGAGGAGTCGCAGCAGCCGACGTGCCCGCACTCGGCACATCGCCGCAGGTGCACCCACCACGAGCCGGCCTCGTCGCACTCCACGCACCCGGTACCGCTCGGCGGGACCGTCGGATCGATCGTCGTCATTGCGGGATCGTCCCACCCGGCGGCCGCTCCCGCACGGCTGGGCCGCCGTTCTCCTAGCATGTGCCGGTGATCACGATCTCGGTCCTTGGACCTGTGCTCGTGACCGTTGATGAGGCCCAGTGCCGCGTCCCGCCGGGCAAGCCGACCGAGCTGCTCGTCCGCCTCGCGCTGGACGCCGGGGTCGAGGTTCGCACCGACCGGCTGATCGACGACCTGTGGGGAGACGACGCAGCAGCGCGCAACACCCTGCAGTCCAAGGTGTCGATCCTGCGCCGCGCGCTCGGAGCGTCCGTCCCGATCCTGGGATCGCGGACCGGGTACACCCTCGACGTGGATCCGCGCGCAGTCGACGCGATCGATGTGCTCGCTCTCCTGGAGGTCGCAGAACGCGCGATGACCGGCGACGATCATCGGACCGCCTTCGCCACAGCGGTCGACGCCCTCGGTCACTTCCACGGCGACGTCCTGTCGGAGGCCGGTGACGGTGCGTGGCTCCAGCCGTACCGCGCCCGGCTCGACGAGGCACGTCTTGCGCTGCTGGAGTGCAAGCTGGGGGCCGCGATCGAGATCGCGGCCCCGGGAGCTGCGATCGGCGAGCTCGAGGACCTCGTCCGCCAGCATCCCCTTCGGGAACGCCTGTGGGAGCTCCTGATCTGGGCGCTGTACCGCGCGCAGCGCCAAGCAGACGCGCTCGATGCCTACCGCCGCATCCGCGACCTGCTCGACACCGAGCTCGGGCTGAGCCCCGGTCCGCGGCTGGCCGCGCTGGAGCAGCGGGTTCTCCAGCAGGACCCGGTGTTGGACCCCGTCAAACGAACGGTCGCCGGCGCTCCGGTCCCCCGGCGCGGGAACGTGCCGAGCCTGATGTCCCAGCTCGTCGGTCGGGACGACGAGCTGGCATCAGTGACCGACCTCTTGTCGGTACAGCGTCTTGTCACCATCGTTGGGCCGGCGGGCGTCGGAAAGACGCGGCTGGCAACCGAGGCCGCCCGCGTCGGCGAGACAACCGACGCCTGGCTCGTCCGGCTCGAGGCCGCGCACTCCCCGTCCCAGCTGCCCTCCGTCGTCGGCGACGCCCTCGGCCTCAACGGCGCCACGGTGCCGATGATCGTCGACCGGCTGCTCGCCACGACGAGCGTTGTCGTGCTGGACAACTGCGAGCACCTCGTCGAGGCTGTCGCCGAGCTCACGTCCACGCTCCTGGACCGTGTCCCCGGCATCTCCATCCTCGCAACGAGCCAGGTCCCCCTCGATCTCGACGGCGAGACCGTTCTGGTGCTTGCGCCGCTTCCGATCGAGGCGTCGATCGAGCTGTTCACGCAGCGCTCCGTCGAGCGTCGTCGCTCCTTCACCCTCGATCCCGATGCCGCGGTCGTCGTGGAGAGCCTGTGCCGATCGCTCGACGGGCTTCCGTTGGCTATCGAGCTCGCTGCCGCCCGCACGAAGGCACTCTCGGTCCAGGAGATCGCCCGCCGCCTCGACGACCGGTTCAGCCTGCTGAACGATCCGAGCGCGCGGCGCCCCGAGCGCCACCGAGCCCTCAGCACGGCTATCGCCTGGAGCTACGACCTCCTGTTCCCCGACGAGAAGCAGGTGCTGTGGGCCGTCGGCTGTTTCACGGACGGCGCACCGCTCGCCGGCGTCGAGGCCGTTACCGACGCTCTTGGTGTGCCCGGGCCAGCGGCCGTCGACGCCCTTGGACGGCTCGCGGATCGTTCTCTCGTCGCCGTCGAGGTCGGTGCCGAGGGCAGCGTCCGGTACCGGCTGCTGAACAGCGTGCGCGCGTTCACGGCGGATCGCGTGGCCGACGCGGGGATGACTACCACGGCCCGCGCCGCACACGCGGCCTGGTTCGCCGACCGCGCGGACGACGCACGCCGGGACGAGCGCGGCCCGCGGCAGGTGCCGCACCTGGTCTTCGCCCGGACAGAGCGCGCCAACATCGATGCGGCGCTGGCCTGGTCCGCGTCGAACGATCCGACCCTGGGCCTGCGGATCACCCGAGGGTTCGGCTGGGGATGGATCATCCTCGGCGAGGCTCACGTCGCCGCGGAACGAACGCGCGCGGTTCTCGTGGCTGCCGAGGCTTTCGCCTCCCCCGCCGACCGGGCGATCGCGCTGTCGCAGATCACCTGGAACGAGGCGGGTGCGGACCTCGCGCTCGCCCGGACGGCGGGCGAGGACGCGGTCGCCGCAGCCGAGCTGAGCCAGAGCGCGACCGCTATCGCGGAGAGCCGACTCCCGCTCGCATTCGTGCTCCTCCAGGCAGGGCAGCCCGGCGATGCCATCGCGATGCTCCGGCAGTGGCGGGCGGACGCCGGCGATCATGCGACTGCGTGGGAGACCGGTGTCTCATGCATGCTCCTGGGCTACAGCGGCCTGGTCTCCGGCGACGCGGCACTCGCCCACGACGCTGCAACCGAGGGCATCACACTTCACCCGCAGGTCGGCGATGGGTGGCTCGTGAGCCACTTCGAGTCGATCCTCGGCCAACTCGCCCTGGCCGAGGGCGACGTCGCCCGAGCAACAGCACATCTCAGCCGAGCCGCTCAGGCGGCACAGCAGACCGAGCTGCTGGCGACCGAGGCGTACCACCTAGTCGCGCTCGGACGCGTCCAGCAGCTCGCGGGTCAGCTCGCCGACGCTGCGGCCACTCTCCAGGCGGCGATCGACAGCGCGCAGGCGGTCGGGCTCATGCGGGTCGTGGCACTGGCGCAGGTCCAGCTCGGCCGCGTCCTGATCCGTCTCGACGAGCCCGCGCAGGCGCGCGCCGTGCTCTCCGCCGTCGGTGCGTGGTTCGCCGCGTCGGGCGGGGGCGAGGACGCGGCCCTCGCGACGTGCCTGTTGGCCACCCTCCCCGACGAGGCCACCAACGCGGTCTCGACGCAGCGCCTCGCCACGTTGCTCGACTCGGCCCGGACGGACAGCAACGTCGAGATTCAGGTCCTGTGCCTCGACGCCCTCGCCCGGGCCAGCGCACGCGCCGGCGACGGGGCAACGGCACAGCGGTTCCTCGCCGAGGCCGACGAGCTCGCCCCGTCCGCCACCCACCGCGTCGCGTCGGTCGACCGCATCGACGCCGCGGTGGCTCGGGCACTCCTCCCGCCGACCGACTAGACCTCGCGCCCGACCAGCCACGCGACGATGAGGCTGTCCGGGTAGTCGACGAGGTGGTCGCGGGCCAACGCCCCGACGAGCTCGCGGTCACCGGACAGGTGCGCCGACGCGATCGCGACGATCTGCCGGTCACGGGTCGAGGTCGCCGCCTGGGCCGCTGGCTCGAGGCGATCGGTGTCCCCGAGCAGAACGGCGACGAGTGCCATGGCGATCGGCTCGCGCCCCTCGTCGGCGAGCGCGTCGAGCCTCGCACGCGCGGAGGCGTCGCCGCCGATCGTGCGTCGCACCACATCATCAAGGTCGTGATCCATGCCTCCACGATGCAGCCGAACGCTGACGCGCCGCTGACGCCGGTCCGTCTTCTGCGTGCGCGCGGTGTCAGACCGGCGTCAGCGCGGCTGCCCAGCATCTGCAGTGAGCGAGGGCGGCCAGCGCCCTCTCAGCCGAAAGCAGGACATCATGCTGCGGAAGATCGCCTCATGGTCATTCCGGCACCGACTCGTCGTCGTGGCCGCCTGGATCGTCGCCCTCGTGGCGTTCAACGTCGCGGCGATGGCCTTCGGGGGCCAGACCCGCCAGGACTACCTCGCCCCCGGCACCGAGTCGACCGCCGCCGCCGAGCTGCTGACGCAGCGCTTCCCGGCTGCGTCGGGCGACACCGTTACCGTCGTCATCGACGACGCTCGCGGCGTCACCTCGCCACAGGTCCGCCGGGTCGTCGAGCCGATGCTCGACCAGCTCGCGGGTCTCCCGCACGTCACGGGCGTCACGGCGCCGTGGCAACCCGAGGGTGCGGCTCAGGTCAACGCCGACGGACACGTCGGGTTCGCCGTCGTCCAGCTCGACGTCCCGGCATCTCGGTTCCCGGTCGAGGCCGCGACCACGATGCTCGAGGCAAGCGAGGCGGCCAACGCGGCAGGCGTGCATGTCGAGCTCGGCGGCCAGGCCATCAGCGCAGCCGAGGCGGGCAGCCTTGGCTCCGAGATCCCCGGACTGGTCATCGCCGCCGTGATCTTGTTCGTCGCCTTCGGATCGCTGGTGGCGATGGGACTGCCACTGGCAACGGCACTGGTCGGCGTCGGGATCGGCATGGCCGGGGGCACCCTTCTCGCCCGGCTGGTCTCGGTGCCCGACTGGGCCAGCTCGGTCGCGATGATGATCGGTCTCGGGGTCGGCATCGACTACGCCCTGCTGATCGTCACGCGCTACCGCAGCGAGCTCGCCTCCGGCCACGAGCCCCGCAAGGCCGCGAGCATCGCGATGGCGACTGCCGGGCGCTCCGTGGTCTTCGCCGGCGTCACTGTCGTCATCTCGCTCCTGGGGATGCTGACGATGAACCAGCCGTACGTGGCGGGAGTCGCGATCTCGGCGGTCATCACGGTCGGCGCCGTCCTCGCGGCGACCCTGACGCTCCTGCCCGCACTCATCGGGTTCGCCGGCCGGAACATCGATCGGTTCGGACTACCCCGGCGCCGCAGGTCCATCCGTCAGCCCGGGAGCCGGCAGGGGTTCTGGTTCGGCTGGAGCAGGTCAGTGCAGCGCCGTCCGCTCATCGCCGGTGGGGCCGGGCTCGCCGTCCTCGCCGTGCTCATCCTCCCCGTCTTCGGGCTCAAGCTCGGCTTCCCGGATGCGGGCAATGACGCGGCGAGCACGACGACCCGTCAGGCCTACGACCTGCTCACCGACGGCTTCGGCCCCGGAGCCAACGGCACGTTCGTCCTCGTGGCCGACCAGGGGGACCCCGAGACGTTGCAGGTTCTCGACGGCCTCGCCGACGACCTCAGGGCGACTCCGGGCGTGGCGGCGGTCTCACCCGTCATCCCCAACGCCGACGGGACCGCCGCGGTCATCACGCTGACGCCCGCTGCCAGCCCGCAGGACGACGCGACGACGGACCTCCTGTCGAACCTGCGGGAGGAAGTCGTGCCCGCCGCCGTCGACGGGACGGACGTGACCGTCAGCATCGGCGGACTGACGGCGGCGAACGCGGACCAGACGGCAAGCATCGCCGCACGTCTGCCGATCTTCATCGCCGCCGTCATCGGCTTGTCGTTCCTGCTGCTGCTCGCGGTGTTCCGCTCCGTACCAGTCGCGATCAAGGCGGCGGTCCTGAACCTCCTCTCGATCATCGCCGCCTACGGCGTCGTGTCGTTCGCCGCCCAAGGCGGATGGTTCGGCAGCCTCTTCGGCATCACGACGCCGACGCCGATCCCCGCGTTCATCCCGATGATGATGTTCGCGATCCTGTTCGGCTTGTCCATGGACTACGAGGTGTTCCTGCTCTCGCGTATCCGCGAGGAGTATCTGCGCACGAAGGACACCAGCCTCGCCGTCGCGGACGGCATCGCCTCGACGGCCAAGGTGATCACCGCTGCGGCGCTGATCATGACCGTCGTCTTCGGGGCCTTCGTCTTCGACGACCAGGTGTTCCTGAAGATCATCGGCATCGGAATGGCTGCGGCGGTGATCATCGACGCGACCGTCGTCCGGCTCCTGCTCGTGCCCGCCGTCATGCAGCTGCTCGGCGATCGGGCGTGGTGGATGCCGGCCTGGCTCGACCGCGTCATCCCAGCGCTCGACATCGAGGGGCCGCCGTCAGAGCCGGCCGACGAGGTCGACGCGCCCAGCACGGACCCCACGACCCCCACCCTCACGATCGGAGCGTGAACGACATGACATTCCTCAAGCGATACGCACTGTGGCTCCTCACCTTTCTCGGCTTCCCCCTCGGCAGCCTCGCCGCCGTCACCGTGGTCGGCTCCATCACTGGGGCGCTCACGGGACTCCTCGCGGGTGCCATCAGCGGTGCCGTCCTGGGAACTGCCCAGTGGCTCGTGCTGCGTCCGCGTGGGATCTCCGCCGTGTGGATCCTCGTGACGGCCATCGGCATGGCGGCGGGCAGCAGTCTCGCCGCACTCGTGACCTCGGCGGGAACCGATACGGGTGACCTCGTCGTCCGCGGACTGGTGAGCGGTGTCGTGGTCGGACTCGCCCAGGCGTTCGTCCTGCGGACCCGCCTAGCGGCGCTGTGGCCGGTCGTCGTCGGCGGCACCTGGGCGCTCGCCTGGCTCATCACCGCCAACGTCATCGTCGACAAGGAGCGTGGCTACGTGACGTTCGGCGCCAGCGGGGCGATCACGGCCACCGCGATCTGCGGGCTCGTCCTCTACGGGATCATCCGTCCCGACTTCCGCACAGCGCCGGCACCGAAGCCGGCCTCCACCTCGAGCGATGAGGTCACGGCGGGTGACACGCGATGAGCGCCACGACGCTCACCGGCATCCTGCTGGTCGCGCTCCCGATTGTCTTCAACGTGGCGTTCGCCATGCTGGCGAAGCTGTTCAGCTACCCCGACATCCTCCGGCAGCCGACGGGAGAGGTGCTCGCGCGCTTCGGGCAAGGCGGTACGCGGCTGGTGACGTGGTGGTGGATCTTCGCGATGACGGCGGTCGCGATCGCCCCCCTCGCGGTCCTGCTCTCACTCCAGCTCCCCGGTGCAGACGCCACCGTCGTGACCGTCGGTGCCGCGGTGGGCGTCATCGCCGCGGCGGTCCAGTTCCTGGGCCTCGTGCGGTGGCCGTTCGTCGTGCCGTACCTGGCGAGGACCGCGAACGACCCCGACGCGAGCCCGGAGACCAAGGCCGCCGTCGACGTCGTGTTCCAGACGGTCAACCGGTACCTCGGCGTCGCCGTCGGCGAGCACCTCGGCTACCTGTTCACGGGCGGATGGACCGTGCTCGTCGGAGTAGCCCTCACGCAGTCCACCGCAGCACCGGCGTGGCTCGGGATCGTCGGGATCGTGGTCGGGGCGGTGCTCGCGCTGTGCAGCCTGGAGTTCGTCGGCCCGTTCGAGCGCGACGGCTGGCATCTGGCAGGCGTGGTCACGCCCTTCGCCTACATCGCCTGGTCGGCGTGGCTCGTGGGCCTGGGAATCGCGCTCATCCTCTGAGTCATGGGGAGCCGCTGGTTGGTGTGCTGGTGCGGAGTAGTCCGCACCAGCACACCCGTCGTCCGCCCGACGGGTCAGGCGTCGGACTGGCTACGTGCCGGCAGCACCCAGCCGGCCCGCGGGAAGTGGCAGGTGTAGCCACTGGGGTAGTTCAACAGGTAGTCCTGGTGCTCCGGCTCTGCCTCCCAGAACGGGCCGGCCGGCTCGATCGTCGTGACGGCCGGTGCCGGCCACAGGCCAGAGGCGTCGACATCAGCGATCGTCTCCCGAGCGATCCGGGCCTGCTCGTCGTCCAGCGGGAAGATCGCTGACCGGTAGCTGGTGCCGATGTCGTTCCCCTGCCGGTTGAGTGTCGACGGGTCGTGGATCTGGAAGAAGAACGCGAGCAGGTCGCGGTAGGTCGTCGCCGACGGGTCGTAGACGATCTCGATCGCCTCCGCGTGACCCGGGTGGTTGCGGTAGGTGGCGTGGTCGTTCTGCCCGCCGGTGTAGCCGACCCGGGTGTCGAGCACCCCGGGCTGCCGCCGGATCAGGTCCTCCATGCCCCAGAAGCAGCCGCCCGCCAGGACCGCCGTCTGCGTCCCCGGGCGTCGCGTGATCATGCCGTCGTCCATCAGTTGTCCTCCGTCGTCTCGTCGACTGTTCCGAACATTGCGCGGTACTGGGCGTACCCCTGCGCCTCGAGCTCATCGGCTGGCACGAACCGCAGCGCCGCCGAGTTCATGCAGTAGCGAAGCCCGCCCTGTGCCCTCGGTCCGTCGTCGAACACATGGCCCAGGTGGCTGTCCGCTCCCGCGGATCGGACCTCGGTCCGCGACATCCACAGCGTGCGGTCAGTGTGCGTCGTCACCGCGTCATCCTCGATCGGCCGGGTGAAGCTCGGCCAGCCGGTGCCACTGTCGTACTTGTCGCGCGAGGTGAACAGCGGCTGGCCGGACACGACGTCGACGTAGATCCCGTCCTCGTGGTGGTCCCAGTACTCGTTCCGGAATGCCGGCTCGGTGCCGTCCTCCTGTGTGACCCGGCGCTGCGCCGCCGTGAGGCGCGCAACTGCCTCGGGGGTCTTCTGGTACTCCGTGCTCACAGTGCCTCCTTCCGCCGCCGGCTGCGGCGTCATCTGCTCCAACACCGATGGCTTCGGATTTGGTCCCGACCTCGACGCTCGAAGTCTTGGCGATCCTCGGGACGCCTACGCTGTGCGTCAACGAGTGCACGCGCCAGGTCGAGCGGCACCGCGAGCACACGGAAGAGGGACGGCGATGAGCGAGCCTGGAAACTGGAACGATCACGTGATCGAGGAGTTCCGCGCGAACGAGGGTCGGGTCGGCGGACCCTTCGAGGGCGCACCCCTGCTGCTCCTCCACACCACCGGTGCCAAGTCCGGTCTCGACCGCGTCAACCCGATGATGTACCAGGACCTCGGGGGCGGGCGGATCGCCGTGTTCGCGTCGAAGGCCGGGGCCGACACCGACCCCGACTGGTACCGCAACCTCGTCGCCAACCCCGACGTCACGGCCGAGATCGGCACCGGGACGGTCGCGTTCCAGGCTCGAACAGCTTCCCCCGACGAGCGCGAGCCGATCTGGACCAAGCAGAAGAGTGACTATCCCGGCTTCGCCGGCTACGAGGAGAGCACCTCCCGGGTGATCCCGGTCGTCATCCTCGACCCCGCCTGAGCGGGCACCTGCCAGCCTCGGCAGCGGCGGCTACTCCCCCGACGCGCCGTCGATCGACTCGCGGATCAGGTCGGCGTGGCCGTTGTGGCGGGCGTACTCCTCGATCAGGTGGCACACGATCCACCGCAGCGACGTCGCCTGACCGTCCTCGGTGCCCTGCGACATCGTGCCGAAGCCGTCCGGGCCTTCCAACGCCTCGCCGATGACCTGATCGGAGACGGTGATGGACTCGTCGTACCAGGCGAGGAGCTCGTCGGGCGACGCGGACGCCGCCGAGGTAAATGACCAGTCCGGGTCGCTGTGGTCCAGGGCGTCGAACCAGGACGGCTTCACGACGCCACCGGCGAAGTACTGGTTCAGCCAGCCGGCCTCGACCACGGCCGCGTGCTTGAGCAGGCCGCCGAGCGTGAGCGCCGACGGCATGAGCGCCGTGTTGAGCTGCTCTGCCGTCAGACCGGTGCACTTCCACCGCAGCGTGTCCCGCTGATAGTTCAAGAACCCGAGCATCGTCGCTGCCTCGTCCGCCGCCACCGGCGGCATGACCCGGTCGTCACCGCTGAAGTCCGTCATCTGGGCACCGTACCCGCGGCGACCGACACCGGTAACCCCGACGGCGCGCAGTTTCGGTCTCTAGACAGCACGCAGCGCCCACTATCGATAGCCTGGCTAACTAATATCGACCGCCGTGGAGGACGAGTGACGCCAGCGATCGCGCTCGGCATCGTCGCCGCCGCCGCAGCCATCTCGAACAGCCTCCCTCAGGCCGTCAAGATCTGGCGAAGCGACAGCGACGCGGGCGTCAACATCGCTATGTGGGTCCTCTACCTGACCCAGTGCTGCGTTGGCGTCGGGTACGGGCTTCGGGTCGGCAACGCCCTGTTCGTGATCGCCAACTCCGGGACTCTCCTCACCAGCGCGTGGGTGATCATCGCCATCTCCCGTGTGCGAGCGCTGCGCGTGTGGCTCGTCTTGCTCTGGCTGGTGGCTGGCACCGCGGGACTCCTCACCCTCACCCTGGTGCTCCCCCGCAGCCTCGTCTCGCTCGCCCTCGTTGCCGGCTCAGGACTGGCGTGGATGCAGGCCTACACCTCGTTCAACACCTGGCGGCGGAGCGGGGACAGCGAGGTCTCGATCACGACGTTCGCCATACGCTTCGTCGCGCTGTCCGCGTGGGCGGGCCAGGCAATCATCTACCGCGACGTGGCACTGCTGCTGCTCTCGCTCGCGTCGCTGGGCGCCATAGTCACGACGATGGTCCTGGAGCTGCTCGCCAACCGACGGCGTGCTCGCCTGTCACCAGGCGCCCTCACGACCTGACGGACCTCGTCGAAGGTCTACCTCTAGCGGTCCTCGAGCAGGTCTCGCAGCGTCGGCAGGCACCCTGGCGCCAGCCTCTAGTCTTTCGTCCCGTCAACAACAGCGAGGGGCTGCCGTGCGAGACGTCTCGACCATGGACGACCTGATAGCGATCCAGAACTGCAACGATCTGATCGTCCGGTACACGCACTACATAGACCTCGGCCGCACAGCGAGCGTCTGGGAGCTATTCGCCGAAGACGGAATCTGGGAGATGCCTGCCGCCGATCTACGATTCGAGGGGCACGATCAGCTGCGCGCGGGCATCCCTGCCAACCTCGACGGCGAGACATGGCTGGCACGACACATCTGCACGAACACCCTGGTAGAGGTCACGGGGCCGGACTCGGCCCAGGGGCTGACCTACATGGTCAACTACCGCCACTTCTTCGACCACCCCGTCGACGCAGCGGCCGACCTGGATCGCGAGCTCGCTCCGATCGGACCGGTGCGTCACATCGGGGAGTACGTCGACCGTTTCGTCCGGACGGAGTCCGGCTGGCGGTTCGCGCATCGCCGCACACGACTGGCCTTCAGCTATCGGGCATGACCGTGGGCCACGCGAGCACGCGCGTCGCCCACGTCGCAGCCGGATGCGGCTAGGGCCGCGATACGAGCGGACGCCTGAGGCGTCCTGTGAAGCCCTCCGCATGCCCATACAGACGACGAATCCCCTCGCAACCTGGCGAGAGGTTGTGAGGGGATTCGAGTCGGGCTGACAGGATTTGAACCTGCGACCCCCTGACCCCCAGTCAGGTGCGCTACCAAGCTGCGCTACAGCCCGTCCGCGGAGACTGGCCCCGTGAGCGTCCGAAACACTACCCCACGCCCAGTGCCCGTCCGTTCCTCGGCCCACGTCCGCACAGCCGCGCGTGCTTGACTGGCGGCGTGACGAACGAGCGCCCCTGGCTGGCGCACTACGCGCCCGGCGTCCCAGCCGACGTGGAGGTCCCCACCGGCTCGGTCGTCGACCTCCTCGACGCTTCGGCGCAACGGTTCCCCGACCACGTGGCACTGGACTTCCTCGGTGCCCAGACTTCGTACACGGACCTCTGGCACCACGTACTCTGCGCCGCGCGCGCCCTGCACGATCTGGGCGTCGGCGCCGGCGACCGCGTCGCGATCATCCTGCCCAACTGCCCGCAGCACGTGGTCGCGTTCTACGCCGTCCTGCGACTGGGGGCGGTCGTGGTCGAGCACAACCCGCTCTATACAGCGGATGAGCTGGCCCGTCAGCTCATCGACCACGCGCCCACCTATGCGGTCGCGTGGGACGTCGTCGCCCCGACCGTCGCCACCGCGGCCCCCGCCCAGACCACGGTGATCGCCGTCGACATCAGCCGCGCGCTCCCGCTCGCGAAGCGCATCGCCTTGCGGCTTCCGGTGAAGAACGCGCGGGCCACGCGCGCGACGTTGACCGCGAAGGCCCCGGGGTTGATCGCATGGCACCGGCTGGTCGCCCACGCGACCCCGCTCGACCCGCACGTGCCCGCCCCGGCCGGGGACGATCTGGCGCTCCTGCAGTACACGGGAGGCACGACGGGCGTGCCCAAGGGGGCAATGCTCACGCACCGCAACCTCCTCGCGAACGCCGCCCAGTCCGCCGCCTGGGCACCCGGCCTCACACCGGGCGGCGAGGTGTTCTACGCCGTGCTGCCGATCTTCCACGCGTACGGCCTTACGTTGTGCCTGACCACGGCGATCCTGTGCGGCGCCACCGTCGTCCTGTTCCCACGGTTCGACCCCGACCAAGTCCTCGACGCGATGACCCGTATCCCGGCGAGCTTCCTGCCAGGGGTCCCGCCGATGTATCCGCGACTTGCCGCACGCGCCCGCGAACGCGGCGTCCCACTGTCATCGATCCGCTACTCGATCGCCGGAGCGATGGCCCTTCCCCCGGAAGCGATCGACGAATGGGAGGCCGCCGGCGGAGGGCTGCTGGTCGAGGGCTATGGCATGACCGAGTCCTCGCCGATCACCCTGGGGAACCCGCTGACCGCCGAGCGGCGCCCTGAGTCGATCGGTGTGCCCTTCCCCTCCACGTGGATCCGCGTCGTGCACAAGGACGATCCGGCGACAGACGTGCCCCCCGGCGACCAAGGCGAGCTGCTCGTGCGCGGGCCGCAGGTGTTCATCGGCTATTGGAACCGTCCCGAGGAGACCGCGGGCGCGCTGCTCCCCGGAGGCTGGCTACGGACCGGTGACGTCGTCGTGGTCGACGACGACGGGTTTGTCCACCTGGTAGACCGGATCAAGGAGCTCGTCATCGTCGGCGGGTTCAACGTCTACCCCTCCGAGGTAGAAGCGGTGCTGCGGCGCCAGCCGGGCGTCGCCGACGCCGCGGTCGTCGCGCTCCCGGACGGCGACATCGACCGCGTGGCCGCCGCCGTCGTCCCCGAGCCCGGAGCGACGCTCGACACCGACGCGCTCATCACCGCGTGTCGCCAACACCTGGCCGGCTACAAGGTGCCACGTCGAATCGACGTCGTCGACGAGTTGCCGCGCTCGACCATCGGCAAGGTCCTGCGCGGCAAAGTCAGGGATGAGCTGCTCGCGCGAACGGCGTGATCTCGCCCTGGCGATACGCCCGGCACACGTCAGGCGCGACGCCGCGAGCGCTTCTGCCGGACGCGCATGAGGATCTGGATCGGCGTGCCCACGAAGCCGAACTCCTCGCGCAGCCGCCGCTCGATGAAGCGGCGGTACCCGGCCTCGAGGAAGCCGGTGGTGAACAGCGCGAAGGTCGGCGGGCCTGCGGACACCTGCGCGCCGAAGAGGATGCGGGACTGGCGTCCGCCACGCAGCGGGTGCGGATGGGCGTCCTGCAGCTCCTTGAGGAACTGGTTGAGACGCCCGGTCGACACGCGCGTCTCCCAGCCCGCGAGGGCCTCCTCGATCGCCGGCGTCAGCTTCTCGACGTGCCGCTTCGTGCGGGCCGAGATGTTGACCCGCGGCGCCCACGGCACCTGCACCAGGTCGCGCTCGATCTCACGCTCCAGGTACTTGCGGCGCTCCTCGTCGGTGAGGTCCCACTTGTTGAACGCCAGGACGATCGCCCGACCGGCCTCGGTCGCCATCGCGATGATCCGCACGTCCTGCTCGCTCAGAGGCTCCGACGCGTCGACGAGCACGACCGCGACCTCGGCACGGTCCAGCGCAGCCTGCGTGCGCAACGTCGCGTAGTACTCGTGCCCGCTCGACTCCCGCGCCCGCCGCCGGATGCCCGCCGTGTCGACGAACCACCACAGCGTGCCCTTGAGGTCGATCAGCTCGTCGACGGGATCGACCGTCGTACCGGCCACGGGATCGACGACAACGCGCTCTCCCCCGGCCAACGCGTTCAGCAGCGACGACTTCCCGACGTTCGGCTTGCCCAGCAGCGCGACCCGGCGCGGACCACCGATCCGCGAGCGGCCCTGGCCCTCCTCCGGCAACGCCGCGACCGCCGCGTCGAGCAGGTCGCCCGAGCCGCGTCCGTGCAGCGCCGAAACCGGGTACGGCTCCCCCAGGCCGAGAGCCCACAACGAGGCGGCCTCCAGCTCACCCGCCTGGTCGTCGACCTTGTTCGCCACGAGGATCACCGGCTTGCCGGCCCGACGCAGCACCTGCACGATCGCCTCGTCGGTGTCGGTCGGTCCGACATGGGCATCGACGACGAACAGCACCGCGTCGGAGTCGTCCACGGCCCGCTCGGCCTGTGCCGCGATCTGCGCGGCCATGCCCCGGGACTTGCGTTCCCACCCACCGGTGTCGAGCAACTGGAACCGTCGGCCGTTCCATTCCGCCTCGTATGTCACGCGGTCGCGCGTCACGCCCGGCACGTCCTCGACGACCGCCTCGCGCCGGCCGATGATCCGGTTCACAAGCGTCGACTTGCCGACGTTCGGCCGGCCGACGACCGCGAGCACCGGCAGTCCCGCCTCCGGGCCTGAGCGCAACAGGTCGTCGAGCTCAGCCTCGATGTCACCGAACTCGGTGCGGGCGGCCGCAAGCGCCGCCTCGACCTCGTCGCCGTCGTCGTCGGCCTCGAAGCCGACCACCTCGACGCCGTCGTCGTCAGCGCCGTCGTCCTCCACGTCGAACGCGACCCATTCGTCGCTCATCGCTCCACCTTCGTTCGTCCTGACCGTCGACCGGCCCGGTCCATCGCGTCCGCAACTATCTGGCGCACCTGCTCCGCGACCGCGAGCCGCGTCGCGGAACGCAGCGGGTCGCCGGGGACGTCGACGTGCACCGGTGCCGACACGTACACGTCGATCTCGCTCCTCGGGCGCGGCGGGTCGGTCGGGACACGACCGTCGACGCCCAGGATCACCACGGGGACGACCGGCGCCCCCGACACGGCCGCGAGGTAGGCGACCGGCGCCTCGGAGCCGCAGACGGCGACCGCGCGACCGTCCTCCAGCGCTGCGCGGGCAGCTTGCTGTGCGCTGACGGCGGTCGGTCCCTCGACGGCGATCGCACCAGTCGCGCGCAGGAGGCCGGCAGGCAGCGCGGCCATGGCGGCCGGGCTCGCCATCACGTGCACCGGGCGCGGGGAAACCGCCTGGACGACGACCCCAGCGAGCGCCGCGTCGCTGGCTACGACGAGCAGCACCGGTCCCGTCGTGCCGACGTGGAAGGCCCCGTGCGAGCGCAGCCGGTACGCGCGGTTCAGGAGCAGCGACGCGAGGTTGCGGGTGTGCGCGGCACCGGACCATGACGGCATCGTCAAAGACCCGCGGACGGGAGCGGCGATCGTCACGACGGGTCCGGGAGCGCGTCGACGAGTGCGAGCACCTGCGCGACGGACTCGTCCAACGTCGCATGGCTCGTGTCGACGACGATCGCGCCCGGTGCCTGCGCCAGCGGTGAAGCGTCCCGACTGGAGTCCTTGGCGTCACGGGCGCGCAGGGCGGCCTCGGTTGCGAAGACATCGACCTCCGCGCGGACGAGCTCGGCGTGTTGCGCCGCACGCCGGGCCGCGCGCACCGCGGGATCGGCCGTCACGAACAGCAGGAGGTCGGCGTCCGGGAGCACGACCGTGGTGATGTCGCGGCCTTCGACGACGATGCCCAGTCCGCCGTCGAGTGCTTCGCGCACCGCTGCGCGCTGCAGCGCGACCAGGCGCTCCCGGACGGCCGGTACCGCGCTCACGGCGCTTACCGCGGCGGTGACGGCTTCGCTGCGCACGGCGACGGTCACGTCCACGTCACCGACGTGGATCGACGGTGCCGCTGGATCGGTCCCACTCGCCAGGACGACGCCCGCGGCGAGCTCGGCGACCGCGTCCGCGTCGTGCTCGTCGACCTGCGCGTCGAGGACCGCCCAGGTCACCGCCCGGTACATGGCGCCGGTGTCGAGGTAGCGCAGTCCGCGCTGGGAGGCCACCGCGCGGGACACGCTGGACTTGCCGGAGCCGGCCGTTCCGTCGACGGCGATCACCGGTGCGCGCATGCGACGACCCTACTGCCGCGCCAGAACAGCCATCCCGGATGGGACGTGCGGGACGGGACGGGACGGACGTGCGGGACGGCGGCGGAAGGGGGGCGGGGGTCGGCGAGTCAGGTGCGGACGTCGAAGCCGCGCTCGGTCAGCGCGTAGGCCAGGTCCTCCCCCGCCTCCGGCCGCACGAACAGGGCGACCAACCCGCTGGGCCGGCCCAGAACGTGCTCGATGCGCACGTCCTCGACGCTGATCTCGGCCTCGGCGGCGGCGCCGAACAGCCGGCCGAGCTCGCCAGGCTTGTCCGCGAGCAGCACCACGACCTCGCGGTACGCGGACGGCGCGGCACCGTGCTTGCCCGGGATGAGCCGCTGCCCGGCGGCCCCGGCCTCGAGCATGCCGCCGAGCTGCGCGTCGAGGTCGCCGCCCCGGGCGCGCAACGACGCGGCGGTCTGCGACAGCGACGCGACGATCTTGTCCAGCACCGCCGCGACGTGCTCGGCGTTGGCGTCGAGGATCTCGGTCCACAGTCCGACGTTCGATCCCGCGATCCGCGTCATGTCGCGCAGCCCCTGGCCGGCGACCCGGACCTGATCGGGGTCGGAGTCGACGAGCTGGGCGGCCAGCACGCTGGCGAGGACCTGCGGGGTGTGGGACACCAGCGCCACCGCCGCGTCATGGTCGGCGAGACTCATCTCGACCGGGTACGCCCCGCACGCCGACACGAGCCGGTGGGCCTGCCGGACATGCTCGACGCCGGACTCCGGCAACGGGGTGAGAACCCACAGCCGGTCATCGAGAAGGTCCGCCCGCGAACCGCTCGGACCGGAGACCTCGCGGCCGGCCATGGGATGCCCACCGACCAGTCGCTGCGGATCGGCTCCCCGCGCCACGGCGTCGGCGAGCACGCGTTCCTTCACGCTCGTGGTGTCGGTGAGCGTGGCGTGCGGGTAGGCGGCCGACGCGTCCGCCAGAACCTGCGCCGCGATGCGCGGCGGCACCGCCACGACGACGAGGGACGGCTTGTCGTCGTCGGCGACCTCCCGGCCCGCACCCGCGCCGACGGCAAGGGCGAGGTTCTCGACATCGACGTCGGACAGCAGCGTCTCGACTCCCGCACGACGCAGCGACAGCGCGACCGACGCACCGATCAACCCGGTACCGACGACCAGGACCGGACCGCCGAGCACCCCGGGGTCGCTCACTGGACGAGGTCCTGGCGCAGCACCTCGGCCCCCCGCAGGTAGACGTGCGTGATCGCCGACCGTGGGCCTTCGAGGTCGGCGTGCATGAGGATCCGCACGACGCGCGGGAGCGCGCCGGCGACGTCGATCTCCTGGGCGCACAGCAGTGGCACGTCGGTCAGGCCGAAGTCCCGGGCACCGGCGGCCGGGAACGCGCAGTCCAGATCGGGGGTGGCGGTGAGGATCACGCTGATGACCTGGTCGGCCGTGATCCCGTTGCGGGTCATGACCTCGCCGAGCAGCTCGCGCACCGCCGCGCGCATCTCCTCGGCGTCGTTCTCCTGCAGGCATGTGGCGCCGCGGATCCCACGCAAAGGCACGGCCGGCTCCTCACACTTCGCATCGGCGGACGCGGCGCACCGCGCTCTCACGTCCTTGAGGGCGTCACTCTAGCGAGCGGGCCTCAAGCGACCGGGCCGCGCCGTATCCCCGGCAAATCGGGCAAATGCTTGACATCGGGATATTCCGGGGCCAACGTGTGCCGACGCGTATTCCAGGTCGGTCGCCACCCAGCACGGCGAGCTGCAGGTCCAGACGTGCGAAGCACCGGCCCCGGTGAAGGGGGCTCGACGATGAAGACGTCGTTGTCGCGCCTGGCCCGAGCCCTGCTGTCGCCGATTCCCCTGCTCGTGCTTGTCATCGTCAGCGCCGCCGCCGTCCTCGCGTTCGTCCTCCTCGGTCACGCTGCCGCCGAGCAGGAGCGCCGCCTGCTGACCGAGCGCGCCGACGAGGCGGCGATCATCGTCAGCAACGGAATGGGGACCGTCAACGCGTCCCTGTCCTCGCTCGCCGCGATCGGCGACACCGGCGACGAGGACGTCGCGGCCCTGTTCGACCAGCTCGCCGGACCTCGGATCGCCGGCCGCACCACGGCCGTTGGGCTGGCCTCCCCCACGCCCGATGGCTTCGCGATCACCGAGATGGCGGGACAGCCGGTCGCGTCCGCCAGCGATCTGGACCCGGCGTTCGAAGCGCTCCTCGCACGCGCCGCGAGCCTCGACGAACCGGCCCTCGTCACCGACGTCGTCGGCGCTGGTGACATGCGGCGCACGATCTACGCTCGCACTGCCGGGGCAGACACGGTCGCGTTCCAAGAGAGCATCGCCAGCGACCAACCTGCGGACCTCGGTCTGAACTCGGCGTTCGCTGACCTGCGGGCGGCACTGTTCGCCTCGCCGGACGCCTCGCTGGACAGTGTCGTCCTCACGACCGACGAGCAGATCCCGGTCGACGGGATCGCAGGCGTCACGACCCGGCCGATCGCCGTCGGAGCGGACACGTGGAAACTCACCGTCGGTGCCCGCACACCGCTGATCGGACCGCTGACGGCGGCGATGCCATGGGTGGCGCTCATCGCCGGACTCATTGCCGGCCTCCTCGCGGCGATCATCGCCGCCGGCCTGCTCCGCCGAAACGAGTACGCCGAGCGAATCGCCGAGGAGCGGACGCGATCCCTGGCCGCCACCCTCGACGAACTCGCCGGGACGCGTGCATTCCTGCCGACGTGCTGACCTTCGGCCCGACGGTCGTCGTCGTCACCTCGATGCCCGACCGACGGGTCACGTACGTCAGCCCGAACCTGCGCCGGGAGCTGGGTATCGACCCGGCAGCGTTGACCCGGGAGCTCCCCCTCGCTCAGCGGGTCCACCCCGACGACCTCCAGGACGCGCGCGCGATGCTCGATGCCGTGGCCGAAGGCGCCTTCGCCTCGGGCTCCGCCGAGTACCGGATCGCCGACGACACCAGGGAGTACCGCTGGGTCTCGGCGACCATCATCCCGCTGGACAGCAACCCGGACGGCCATGACGTGGCCGGGGAGTCGCTGATCCTGACCTACCTCGTCGACATCGACAAGCGGCGCCGTGCCGAGGAGGAGCTGCGCGCCGCCACGCAGGCGGCGGAGGCCGCGAACCTGTCCAAGAGCCAGTTCCTGTCCCGGATGAGCCACGAGCTGCGAACACCTCTCAACGCGATCATCGGCTTCGGCCAGCTCCTCGAGCTCGACGACCTGACGGACGTGCAGCGAGACTCCGTCGACCACGTCCTGAAGGGCGGCCGACACCTCCTCACGCTGATCAACGAGGTCCTCGACATCTCCCGGGTCGAGGCCGGCGAGCTCACCTTGTCGCCCGAGGCCGTCCTCGCCAGCGACGTCCTAGACGACGCCGTCAGTTTGATCCGCCCGCTGGCACAGCAGCGCGGAATCACCGTCCACGTCGACACTGGAGCATGTGCCTGTCACGTGTTCGCCGACCGCCAGCGGGTCAAGCAGGTGCTGCTCAACTTGCTGTCCAACGCGATCAAGTACAACCGCGCGCAGGGCAGCATCCTCGTGCGCTGCGAGCAGACGCCGACCTCCCTTCGGATCGACGTGCGGGACACCGGGATCGGCATCGCCGCCGACCGGCTCGACCTCCTGTTCACGCCGTTCGAGCGCCTCGGTGCCGAGCAGACAGGTGAGGAGGGCACCGGGATCGGCCTGGCGCTGTCGAAGAAGCTCACCGAGGCGATGGGCGGCACCCTGACCGCGTCGAGCATCGCCCTCGGCCAAGGCAGCACGTTCAGCCTCACCCTGCCGCGGGTCGAAGGTCCAGTCGAGCGGGTCGAGCGTCTCGGCGGCCTCCCCGGTATCGAGATTCCCAGCTCCGACCAGCGTGCAGTGGTCCTGCACGTCGAGGACAACGCGTCCAACGTCACCCTCGTCGAGCGCATCTTGTCGGTGCGCCCCAACGTCCAGGTCGTGGCGACGATGCAAGGCACCTTGGGCGTCGAGCTCGCCCGTCAGCATCGCCCGGCCGTCGTCCTGCTCGACCTGCACCTGCCGGACCTCGACGGTGAGGAGGTGCTCCGGCAGCTGCGCGACCACCCGGAGACGTCGACCGTGCCGGTCGTCATCGTCAGCGCCGATGCGACGCGCGGACAGGTCCAGCGAATCCTCAGCGCCGGCGCGGCGGCGTACCTGACCAAGCCGATCGACGTCCGCGACCTGCTCCGTGTAGTCGATGATGCGGTGCTGGCCGCCAGCGGGCCGGCGGGCCGACCATGACCACGGACGACGAAGAGCTGCTGCCGTGGCGCAACGTCCGCGGGTTCTCCGACGGCGAGCGCCGCCCAACCGTCGTCGTGGTCGACGACCAGGCCGCGAACGTGGCGCTCCTGGAGCGGGTCCTGACAACGGGGGACATCGGCGTCGAGGTCGTGGGGTTCACTGACCCGGTCGCCGGCCTCGATCACTGCCGACACAACCCACCGAGCCTGGTCCTGCTGGACCTGCACATGCCCGAGATGGACGGCATCGAGTTCATGCACCAGCTCCGCGGGACGGCCCCGACCCCCGGAGTCGCACCCGTGCTCGTCCTGTCGGCGGACGTCCTGCCAGAGGCGCGGGCCCGAGCGCTCACGGCGGGCGCGCGCGACTTCGTGACCAAGCCGTTCGACCGGACCGAGGTCCTCCTGCGCGTCGCGAACCTGCTGGAGATCAGCGCGTTCTACGACCGGTTGACGGTCCTCAACGCCCGGCTCGAGGCCGAGCTCGCCGACCGACGCGCGGTCGAGGCCCAGGCGGCAGCCGAGGCCGAACGTCGCATTGCCAACGTCGACCGCGCCCTGCGCCCGGGCGGGATGGCCGTCGTGTTCCAGCCGATCGCCGAGATCGCAACCGGCCGGATCATGGGAGTGGAGGCCCTGTCCCGCTTCAGCGCTGAGCCGCAGCGGACACCGGACATGTGGTTCGACGAGGCGGCGAGCGTCGGCCGCGGAGAAGAGCTCGAGCTGGCCGCCCTCACCAAGGCCCTCGACCAGCTCCCCGACCTGCCGGACGGCGTGTTCCTGGCGATCAACCTCTCCCCGTCAACGTTGATGGCCGCCGCCGTGAACGACACGCTTGCGCACACCCCGATCGAAAGTGTCGTCATCGAGCTGACCGAGCACACCCGGATCGCGGACTACGACGTGCTGACGGCCGCGATCCGTCCGCTTCGCGACGCAGGCCTTCGGATCGCCGTCGACGATACCGGCGCCGGTTACGCCGGCTTCGAGTCACTGCTGCGACTGCGCCCCGACATCCTCAAGCTCGACACGTCGCTGACGCGCGGGATCGACGCCGACCCCATCCGCCGTTCGCTCGCGGCCGCCCTCGTCACCTTCGCCGACCAGATCAGCGCCGAGCTCATCGCAGAGGGCATCGAGTCCGATGCGGAGCTGCGCACCTTGCGGCGCATCGGGATCCCGTGGGGTCAGGGCTACCTGCTGGGCGCCCCGGCCTCGCTGCCGCTCCCCCATCGTCGAGTCACCGGCCTGCCCGGCGTCGACCGCAAGCGCTAGAGACCGACGGCGGTGTAGAGCTCGCGGAGCTCCTTGCCGGTGACGGAACGGACGACCCCGGGCCTCTGCTGCCCCAGATGCAGCGGACCGACCGTCGTCCGGACGAGGTCGGTCACCGGGTGCCCGACAGCCTCCAGCATCCGCCGCACGATCCGGTTGCGCCCGGAGTGGATCACGACCTCGATGAGCGTCCGGTCCGGTGCCTTCTGCATGATTCGCGCGGAGTCAACCTGCGAGAAGCCGTCCTCGAGCTCGACGCCGTCGCGCAGCTCACGAAGGGCCGACGGCAGCACCTGCCCGCGCACCGTCGCGACGTAGGTCTTCGCGATCTCGTTGCGCGGGTGACTGAGTCGGTTGGCGAGCTCACCGTCGTTCGTGAGGATCAGCAGGCCCTCGGTGTCGGCGTCGAGCCGGCCGACGTGGAAGAGCCGTTCGTTCCTGCCAGCGACCCAGTCGCCGACGCACGGGCGACCCTCGTCGTCCGACATCGTCGAGATCACACCGCGCGGCTTGTTGAACGCGAAGACCAGGATGTCCGGAGCGGTCGGGACGCGCTCTCCGTCGACGCGAATCAGCGCCGTGCGCGGGTCGACCCGCATCCCCTGCTCACGCACGCGTTTGCCGTCGACCTCGACGCGGCCTTCCTCGATGAGCGCCTCGCAGGCGCGGCGGCTTCCGAGACCGGCCGCCGCCAGGACTTTCTGCAGACGGATCAGGCCGTCGTCCGTGCCGTTCGTCACGTCACTCCCCCGTCGCCACTGAGTCGAGCAGGTCATCGAGGTCGGCCATGTCGGGCAGGTGCTCAGCCAGCGGTGGCAGCTCGTCGAGCGATGCGATGCCCATCCGCTCGCAGAAGTGCGCGGTCGTCACGTACAGGTGCGCCCCCGACTCACCGTCCGAGCCGGACTCGGCGATCAGGCCACGAGCGACCAGGGTGCGCACGACACCGTCCACGTTCACCCCGCGCACGGCGCTGACCCGGCCGCGCGTGATGGGCTGCCGGTACGCGATCACCGCGAGCGTCTCCAGCGCCGCCTGAGTGAGCCGGGCCTGCTGGCCGTCGTGGACGAACCGCTGGACGAGCGGCGAGCACGCCGTGGCGGTGTAGTAGCGCCAGCCGCCGGCGACCTCTCGCAGCTCGAAGCCGCGACCCTGCGCCACGTACTCAGCTGCCAGGCGGTCTAGCTCGTCGGCGACCTCACCCGACGGTCGGCGGAGCGTCGCGGCCAGGTCGAGGACGTTCATCGGCTCGTCCGCGAGCAGCAGCAGGGCCTCGATCGCGGCCGACAGGGTCGGAGCACCGAGGGTGTCGTCGTCCGCGAGCTCGCCGTCGACCTCCTCCTCCGCTGCCGGATCCTCGAGCTCACGGTCCACGAGCTCCTGGTCCTCGGCCGCCAGTTCTTCCGCCTCCGGCGGCGCGGTGGGTGCTACGGGGTCACTCATGGATCTCCTTCGGTGGGGCAGGTGCCGCGTCCGTGCCGGCGGGGTCGTCCGGGTCCGCGACCCGGTCGACGTCCCGCTCGATATCGAACTCGTCCGTCACGGCGACGTCCCCGTCGTCGGTGCCGGTCCAGCGGATCGTCAGGTCCCCCAGCGGGGCCAGCTGCTCGAACGCCACAACCTGCTCGCGGTACAGCTCGAGCAGCGCGAGGAAGCGACCGATGACGACGAGCGTGCTCTCGGCGTCCGCGATAAGGGCGCGGAAGGTCGTCGTGCGGTGCCGCCGTAGGCGGTCGACCACGATGGCGGCCTGCTCGCGCACACTCACCCGTTGCACATGGATGTGCGCGATCGAGACCTCGGCCACGGGCTTGGGCATCATGGCCCGGGCGGCGAGAGCGGCGAACTGCTCCGGCCCGAGGCCGATGAGCACCTCGGGCAACAGCGCCGCGAGCTCAGGGTCCAGCCCGACAGTCCGGGGCACCCGTCGCGCCGCGCCCGCCATCCGGTCGGCGAAAAGCGCCGAGACCTCCTTGAACGCCCGGTACTGCAGGAGCCGGGCGAACAGCAGGTCGCGCGCTTCGAGCAGGGCGAGGTCCTCTTCGTCCTCGACCTCGCCGGAGGGCAGCAGCCGCGCGGCCTTGAGGTCCAGGAGCGTGGCCGCCACGACCAGGAAGCTGCTCGCCTCGTCGAGGTCCCACTGGTTGCCCTGAGACCGGATGTACGCGATGAACTCGTCCGTTACCTGGTGCAGTGCGAGCTCTGTCACCTCGAGCTTGTGCTTGGAGATGAGGGTCAGGAGCAGGTCGAACGGGCCTTCGAAGTCGCCGATCCGAAGGGAGAAGCCGGCCGGCGCCTCGGCGGGGACGTCCGCGGCGACCGGTACGTCGATGACCTGCTCGCCGTCGTCGACCTCGGTGGTCGTCACGGCTCAGTCCATCCGGGCGAGCACTTCGCGCGCGAGCTGCCGGTACGACTCCGCACCGGGGCTGTCGGGTGCGTACTCGGTGATGGGCTCGTGCGCGACGACCGAGTCGGCGAACTTGATCGTCTTGGCGATGACGGTGCGGAAGACCTTGTCGCCGAAGGCGGAACGGACACGCTCCAGCACCTCGCGGCTGTGCAGGGTGCCCTTGTTGTACATGGTGACGAGGACGCCGAGCACGGCCACCTTCGGGTTCACCCGGGTCACGACCTTGTCGATCGTGTTCGTGAGGAGGGCGACTCCGCGAAGGGCGAAGTACTCGGCCTGCATCGGGATGACGACGTAGTCGCTCGCCGCCAGGGCGTTGACGGTCAGCAGGCCGAGCGAGGGCTGGCAGTCGATGAGAACGATGTCGTACTCGGGCAGGACGGGGGCGAGGGCCCGCGAGAGCGCGTGCTCGCGGCCGACCTCGTTGACGAGCTGCACCTCGGCAGCGGACAGGTCGATGTTCGCCGGGATGAGGTCGACGTCGATGACGTCCGTGGAGACCAGGACGTCTCCGACGTGGCAGTCGGCGTCTGCGAGCAGGTTGTAGATCGTGACGTCGAGCTCGTTTGCGTTGACCCCCATCGCGTCGGAGAGGGCCCCTTGCGGGTCGAAGTCGACGAGCAGGACCTTGCGCCCGTACTCGGCCAGGGCGGCGCCGAGGCTGATCGTGGAGGTCGTCTTGCCGACCCCGCCCTTCTGGTTGACCATCGCGATGACCTTGGCCGGGCCGTGGTGGTCAAGGGGCGCGGGGACGGGGATGTCGTCGACAACCACCTCGGGCGTGGAGCCGGCGTCGAACATCGCCTCCTGGGCCGCGGCATCGGGCCGTCCGGTCGACTCCATCACGAATCCTTCCTGGCGCAGCGCGGCGTGCTCGCGGGCGCAGCGGGGGTGCCCACCGAGCCTATCGGCCGGTCGCGAGGAGTGAGGCGAAGCCGAGCCCCGGAGCAGGCGGCGCGTCGGCCCGGCCGAGCCATCGAGCCAGCCGGAGCATCGCGGTGGCGGCCACGGCGGCCTCCCGGTCGGATACCCGACCGTCGAGCTCGACCGTGATCCCGATCGTGTCGAGCGCGCCGGCGATCCACTGGGTCATGGTCCCGTGGCAGGCGCCAGCGCAGCCGACTGCTGCGGCCCGCTCCCCCATCCACCGGGCCAGGCGGCGGCCGGCCTCGCGACTGGCCGGGTGGGTGATGTCGATCCGGTCGAACGCCTGGTGCAACGAGAGCACGGCGGTCGGCTGGACGGCCGTCAGGAACCGGATGACGCCGCGGGTCTCCGGCTCGCTGGCGGCACGCGGACCCGACCAGTAGATCGAACGCCGCGGTGAGGCCTGCCAGGCCGTCGGGAAGTTCCGGTTGAGGTCGACGCCGCGGGCGTTGGCGCGGGTGTGCGCAGCGGCCCCGTCGGGGTTGACGCTCGTCACGAGCCAGAGCGCAACGCCTGGCGGGACGGTCCGGCGGGCGAGCTGGGCCACGACGGCGCGGCCGCCGGGCTCGCTGCCGTGCATCTGGCCGATGACGACGAGCCGCACGGCTCCGGCCGGGTCGCCGTACAGGCGTGCCGTGATCGTCCGCCCCTCGCGCGACGTGGCGATCACGCGCGTGCTCACCGGCGCGTCACGGGCAGCGACGCCCGCGGAGGCCGGCATCGCTGCCGCGGGCCTCGCCGCCGCCACCGACCCGAACGTCGCGCACACGAGTGCAGCGGCGACGATCGCTGCTGCGCTCCTCATCGGGCTCGCGGGTGACTCGTGGCGTACACCTGGCGCAAGGTGTCGACGGTCACCATCGTGTAGATCTGCGTGGTCGTCACGGATGCGTGCCCGAGCAGCTCCTGGACGACGCGGACGTCCGCGCCGTTCTCCAGCAGGTGCGTTGCGTACGAGTGCCGCAGCGTGTGCGGGCCGACGACCGTCGAGAGCTGGGCGCGCTCACCCGCGCGGCGCAGAACCGCGTACGCGCTCTGCCGGGAGAGCGGACGGCCGAGCGCGTTGACGAACACCCGCGGCGTACCCCGACCCCGGGTCACGAGTGCCGGCCGCCCACGCACGAGGTAGGCCGTCAGCGCGTCCACGGCGGGCTGGCCGAGCGGCAGCATGCGCTGCTTGCTCCCCTTGCCGGTGACGACGACAGACCGCCCATCGAGGTCGAGCTCGTCGACGTCGAGGTCCACGGCCTCCGAGATGCGGGTCCCGGTGCCGTAGAGGAGCTCCACGAGCGCCCGGTCACGCAGGCCCTCCGGCGTCTCGTCGTCGCCGGCCGCCGCGAGGAGACGGGAGATCTGTTCGTACGGAAGCGCTTTCGGCAGCCGACGCGGGATCCGGGAGGGTCGGACGTGCCGGGCAGGATCGGTCGCCGCGAGCTGATCGACCGCGGCGAACCGGTGGAAGCTGCGGACAGCGACCGTCACTCGGGCGGCGCTCGACGCGCTCAACGCCGGCGCGTCGGTACCTGGTGCCCGCAGGGAGGCGGCGAAGTCGGCGACGTCGTTCTCGGTGATGGCGTCGATGTCGACGAGCCCCCGGTCGGTGCACCAGGCGACGTACCGCGCGAGGTCTCGCCGGTAGGCGGCCACCGTGTTCGCCGACAGTCCGCGCTCGATCGCCACGTGGTCGAGATACCCGCGAGCGGCGGCGTCGACGGAGGTCAGGCGAGGACCTCCGCCACGGGGGTGGCGGGCAGCCCGAACGCGTCGGCCACCGCGGCGTACGTGATGTGGCCGGCGTGGACGTTCAAGCCCAGCGTGAGGGCTGGGTCGGACAGGAGCGCTGCACGCCAGCCCTTGTCCGCCAGTGCGACCGCGTAGGGAACCGTCACATTCGTCAGCGCGTAGGTCGACGTGTGCGGAACGGCGCCGGGCATGTTCGCCACGCAGTAGAACACCGAGTCGTGCACGCGGTAGGTCGGAGCGGCGTGCGTGGTCGGATGGGAGTCCTCGAAGCAGCCGCCCTGGTCGATCGCGATGTCCACCAGCACCGACCCCGGTCGCATCCGGGACACCAGCGCGTTGCTCACCAGGCGCGGGGCCTTGGCCCCCGGCACCAGGACCGCGCCGATCACGAGGTCGGCGTCCAGGCACGCGCGCTCGATCTCGTACGCGTTCGACGCGATCGTCTGCATGTGCCCCTGGTAGATCGCGTCGACCTGACGCAGCCGGGTGATGTTCGTGTCCAGCAGCAGGACCTCCGCCTGCATGCCCAGCGCGATCGCGGCGGCGTTCTGCCCGGCGACGCCGGCGCCGATCACGACGACCTTCGCTGCGTACACCCCGGACACCCCGCCGACGAGGACACCCCGGCCGCCCTCGGCCCGCATGAGCGCGTTCGCCCCGACCTGCGGAGCCAACCGCCCGGCGACCTCGCTCATCGGGGCCAGCAGCGGGAGCGACCGGTCCGACAGCTCCACCGTCTCGTACGCGATCGCGGTTACCCCGCGCTCCATCAACGCGTCGGTCAGTGCGCGGTCGGCAGCCAGGTGCAGGTACGTGAACAGCACCTGCCCCTCTCGCATCCGGTGGTACTCGGCGGCGATGGGCTCCTTCACCTTCAGCACCAGCTCGGCGCTGCCCCACACGTCATCCGCCGCCGCGACGATGCGAGCACCCGCCGCGACGTAGTCCGCGTCGGGGATCGACGACCCGACGCCGGCATCGCGCTCGATGAGCACCTCGTGACCGTGGCGAACCAGCTCAAGGACGCCCGAGGGCGTGATCGCCACCCGGAACTCGTTGTTCTTGATCTCCCTGGGGACTCCGACCTTCACGACGCCAGCGTAGGCGTCTCCTCCCGGGTTTAGTGCCCGCCGACGCGGAATACGCGGTCCGTGGCGAGCAGGGCGTCCCGAGCCGGCCACGGGGCGTCGACCGGCCGCAGGCTCAACCAGCCTCCGGCTCGCGCCGTCCAGGCGGCGAGGATGCCGCTGACGGCGGTCGGGCTGCCGATCGCGCCCGACAGCACGAGGTCGCGAGCCTCGTCGAGGTCGACCCAGGCTCGCGGAAGGTGCTGCTCCTCGGCCGCGCCCGTCAGGGGACGACCCCCGGGGACCTGGCCGAGCCCGCGAGCGAGGTACACCCGGACCGCCTCACTGGAGCCTCCCGGTGACATGTACTGGTCGACGAGCAACGCCCAGTCGGACGCCGTGAGCCCGGACTCCTCGGCGAGCTCGCGCTCAGCCGTGCGCCACGGCGACTCGCCCTCGACGTCGAGAAGGCCGGCCGGCGGCTCGAACAGGTACCGCCCGACCGGATGCCGGTACTGGCGGATCAGAAGGACCCGATCGGCCGCGTCGAGGGCGATCACGGCCACCGCACCGGGATGCTGCACGAGGTCTCGCCAGGCCGTCGCGGCGCGATCGCCGCCGAACCGGACCTCCTCGGAGACCACCGCCCACACCCGTCCGGTGAACCGCACCGCGCGCGAGTCGGCCGGCAGGGGCTCGCCGCCGTCGCGGACCGGGCCGTCCCACTCCTCAGCCCGGCTCATCCCTGGGCGAGAACCTCACGCTCGGCCACCATCTGGGTCAGGGCGGCCCCGATGAGACCGGAGAACAAGGGGTGCGCCCGTGTCGGCCGGCTCCGGAACTCCGGGTGCGCCTGGGTGCCGACGTAGTAGGGGTGCGCGTCGGCCGGGAGCTCGACGAACTCGACGAGGCGTCCGTCCGGCGACGTGCCGGAGATCCGCAGGCCGGCCTCCTCGAGCTGAGGACGGTAGGCGTTGGCGACCTCGTATCGGTGCCGGTGACGTTCGTCGACGTACGGGACGCCGTAGGCAGTCGCGACCTGCGAGCCCTCGGCGAGCTTCGCCGGGTACAGGCCCAGGCGCATCGTGCCGCCCATGTCACGCTCGCCGGAGACGACGTCGCGCTGGTCGGCCATCGTCGAGACAACCGGGTGCGGGGTCGACTCGTCGAACTCCAGGGAGTTGGCGCCGTCGAGCCCGCAGACGGTGCGGGCGTACTCGATCACCATGCACTGCAGGCCTAGACACAGGCCCAAGGTCGGCAGGCCGGTCTCGCGCGCATGACGCAAGGCGCCGAGCTTGCCTTCGATGCCGCGCACGCCGAAGCCACCGGGGACGACGATCGCGTCCACGTCAGCGAGCTCGCGGGCCGCGCCCTCGGGCGTGGCGCACTCGTCGCTGGTGACCCACCGGATGTTGACCCGGCAGTCGTGGTGGAAGCCGCCGGCACGGATGGCCTCGGTCACGGACAGGTAGGCGTCCGGCAGGTCGATGTACTTGCCGACGAGCCCGACGGTGACCTCGTTCTTCGGCCGGTGGACGCGACGAAGGAGGTCGTCCCACGCCGTCCAGTCGACGTCGCGGAACGGAAGATCCAGGCGGCGCACGACATAGGCGTCGAGGCCCTCCTTGTGGAGGACCTTCGGGATGTCGTAGATGCTGGGGGCGTCAACGGCGGCGACGACGGCACCCGCATCGACGTCGCACATCAACGAGATCTTGCGCTTGATGCTCGCCGGCACCTCGCGATCGGCACGCAGCACGATCGCGTCGGGCTGGATGCCGATGCTGCGCAGCGACGCCACCGAGTGCTGCGTCGGCTTGGTCTTGAGCTCGCCCGACGGGCCGATGTACGGCAGCAGCGAGACGTGCAGGAAGAAGACGTTGTCACGCCCGACCTCGTGCCGCACCTGGCGAACCGCCTCGAGGAACGGCAGCGACTCGATGTCGCCGACTGTGCCGCCGACCTCGGTGATCACGACGTCGACGTCGGGACCGGCCATGCGGCGGATGCGCGCCTTGATCTCGTTCGTGATGTGCGGAATGACCTGGACGGTGTCGCCGAGGTACTCCCCGCGACGCTCCTTGGCGATGACAGTCGAGTACACCTGACCGGTGGTGACGTTGGCCGAGCCATGCAGGTCCGTGTCGAGGAACCGCTCGTAGTGGCCGATGTCCAGGTCGGTCTCGGCGCCGTCGTCGGTGACGAAGACCTCGCCGTGCTGGAACGGGTTCATCGTCCCGGGATCGACGTTCAGGTAGGGGTCGAGCTTCTGCATCGTGACGCGCAGCCCGCGAGCGGCAAGGAGGTTGCCGAGGGAGGAGGCGGTGAGGCCTTTGCCGAGGGAGGAGGCGACGCCCCCCGTGACGAACACGTGCTTGGTGGGCTGGGAGTTCATGGACCGCCAGCGTATCAGCGCGCCGAGCGGGCGCGAGCGGACCGCCGCGCGGTGGGCGGCCCCGGGCTCGGCGACGGCGCCGCGCGGTCGGCGTCAGCCAGGGCCAGCAGCTCCGCCGCGTGCTCAGCCCCGGACTGTGAGTCCTCCAGGCCCGAGAGCATCCGGACGAGCTCGCGCACGCGGTCGGGACCGTCGACGACGGCCACACTCGCCGCCGTCACCTGGCCGTCGGCCCCCTTCGTGACGACGACGTGCTGGTCGGCGAACGCGGCCACCTGAGGCAGGTGCGTCACGACAACGACCTGGGCGGACCGTGCCAGGCGGGCCAGCCGCCGGCCCACCTCGACCGCGACCCGGCCGCCGATCCCTGCGTCGACCTCGTCGAACACGAACGTCGGGACCGCATCGACTCCGGCGAGCGTGACCTCGATCGCCAGCATGAGCCGGGACAGCTCGCCCCCGGACGCGCCGCGGTCCAACGGCCGCGGGTCGGCGCCGGCGTGCGGGGCCAGCAGGAGCGCGACGGTGTCCGCGCCGTCGGCCGTGCACGCCGCAAGATCGTCGACGGTGTCGACCGCGACCTCGAGCCGGGCGTCCGGCATGGCGAGGTCCGCGAGCTCCGCGGTGACGGCCGCGCTGAGCCGGGCGGCCGCCTCTCGCCGGATGGCCGTGAGGCGGTCGGCAGCGGCACGAGCCTCGACCTCGGCAGCTGCGATCTCGTCCCGCAGTGCCTCGATCCGGGCGTCGGCGTCGTCCGTGAGAGCGACGGTGCGGTCAGCCTCGGCCCACCAGGTGAGAACGTCGTCCAGCTCGGGGCCGTACCGCCGCTTGAGGTCGCCGATCGCGTGGCGGCGTTCCTCGATGGCGGCGAGCCGGCCGGGATCGGCGTCGATCGAGCGGACGTGGTCGCCGATCTCCGCGGCGAGGGCGGAGACGTCCTCGGCTAGGACGTCGAGCCGGCCCACGACGGTCTCCAACCGCGGGTCGAGGCTGCGCGCATGCTCGACCCCGCGCCGGGCGACGGCGAGCAGCCCGGCGACGCTCGGCTCGTCCCCGGACTCCGAACCGACGAGCCCGTCGTGGGCCAGGCCGAGCTCGGCGTGCAGGTCGGTGGCGTGCGCGAGCGCGCTCGCCTCGGCCTTCAGCGCGGCGTCCTCCCCTGCGGTGGGCGCGACGGCGGCGATCTCAGCGATGCCGTGGCGCAGCAACGCGGCTTCGCGTTCGCGAGCAGCCCGGTGGTCCAGCAGGTCGCGCAGGTCGGCGGTCGCCGCCCGCCAGCGGGCGAACGCCGTTCCGAAGGCGAGCCGTTCGAGGGTCGCCGCCTCACCGGCGAACGCGTCGATCATGGCGCGTTGCCGTCGAGGGTCACGCAGCGAGAGCTGGTCCGCCTGGCCATGGACCGCCAGGAGGGAGCCGGCGAGGTCAGCGAGGACGCCGGCGGGCACGGACCGTCCGCCGGCGAAGGCTCGGCTGCGGCCGGCAGCGGACACCGAGCGTCCGAGCAGGAGCACGGTCTCACCGCTGGCGTCGGCCTCCGCCTCCACGCCGGCATCCTCCAGGCGCGACGCAAGTGCGGTCGACGTAGCGACTCCCAGCCGCCACTCGGCGTCGACATCGGCCCGGTCGGAGCCGGTGCGGACGAGCCCGGCGTCAGCGCGCTCCCCCGAGACCAGCCCGAGGCCGGTGAGCACCATCGTCTTGCCGGCACCGGTCTCCCCCGTGACGACGGTGAGCCCGGGCGCGAACGGGACGACCGCGTCGGCGATGACGCCCAGACCGCGGATCCTCAGCTCGGCGATCATCCGCTCGCCGTGCGCGCGTCCCGGGGCCCGCTGCGCAGGTCGGCCGGCACCTCGCTCCGGGTCGCGGGTCGACCCCGCCACCCCTCCACCGGCAGCTCGAACTTGGCCACCAGCCGATCGGTGAACGGTGCACGGTTGAGCCGGGCGAACCGGATCGGCTCGTCGCCCTGCCGCACCTCGATCCGGCACGTCCCGCCCACGTCGAACATCCGGCGGCCGTCGGCCGAGACCACGGCGTCCGACCGCGCGCCCAGGTCGAAGGCGACGACGCTCGTCGGCGCCACGACCAGCGGCCGGGCGAACAGCGCGTGCGCGCTGAGCGGCACGACGAGCATCGCGGCGACCTCGGGCCACACGACCGGGCCGCCGGCTGAGAAGGCGTACGCGGTCGATCCCGTCGGGGTCGCGCAGACGACGCCGTCGCATCCCCAGGCGGACAACGGCCGGCCGTCGACCTCGACGAGGACATCGACCATCCGCTCGCGGGCCCTCTTCTCGACCGAGACCTCGTTCAGCGCCCACGTGCGCGCCACCTCGCCCTGACCGTCGAAGAGCCGGACGTCGAGGGTCATCCGCTCCTCGACCACCCAGCGCCGGGCGAGGATCGTGTCGACGACCGCCGACAGGTCCTCGGCCTCCGCCTCGGCGAGGAAGCCGACGTGACCGAGGTTGACGCCGAAGAGCGGCACGCCGCTGCGATGGGCGCGCTCCGCTGCGCGCAGGACCGTCCCGTCGCCTCCGAGCACCACGACGAGCTCGCATCCCGTCGCCGAGTCCCCGTCCGCGGGCACGACCTGCACGACCGGGTCGAGCGCGTCGGGTGTGGTCACCAGGAGACCGTCGCGGTCCTCGTCGGTGATCGCGACCTGGACGCCGGCGCCGACGAGGGGGCCGACGACGGCGGGCAGAGCCGCGCACGCCTCCAGGCTGCGCGGGTTGACGACGAGCAGGACCCGGCGTGCGGCGGTCACGTCGCTCATGCCGGTCCCTCCCTCATGGCCCGGTCGATCGCGTCGACCAGGGCGGCGCCCTCGAGCCCGGGGCCGGGCGCGTCGGACCTCCCGATCATGCCGTCTGCCGCCCGGCGCAGCCACACGAAGTACTCCACGTTGCCGCGCGGCCCCGGAAGCGGGCTCGCTGTCACGTCGAGCACGGCCAGGCCAAGGGTGATCGCCGCGTCGGCGACCTGGCGGACCGCCCCCGCGCGCAGCGCCGGGTCCCGGACGACGCCGTCGCCGACCGCGGACCGGCCGACCTCGAACTGCGGCTTGACCATGAGGACGAGGTCCCCCGGAACGCCTGGGGCAAGTACCGCGACGAGCGCCGGCAGGACGAGCCCGAGCGGGATGAACGACAGGTCGGCGACAACCAGCGACGGCGCGAAGGGCAGCTGCTCGGGCGTCAGCGCACGCACGTTGGTGCGCTCGACCGGCGTGACCCGCGGGTCGGTCCGGACCGACCATGCGAGCTGGCCGTAGCCGACGTCGACCGCGAGGACCCGTGCGGCACCTGCCTCCAGCAGCACCTGCGTGAAGCCGCCGGTCGAGGCGCCGGCGTCGAGGCAGTCACGACCGTCCACCCCGACGTCGAAGGCGGCCAACGCTCCGAGCAGCTTGTGCGCGCCGCGGGACACGTAGGCGTCGGCTGACCCCTGGGCGACGGTGATCGAGTCATCGTCCTCGACCTGGGTCGCCGGCTTCGTCGCGGCGACTCCGCGGACGTGGACGGCCCCGGCGTCGATCAGCTCGCGCGCGTGATCACGTGATCGGGCGAGGTGGCGGCGGACCAGCTCGGCGTCGAGCCGGCGTCGGACCACGGCCGCCGGTCAGCCGTCGAGGTCGGCGAGGACCTGGCGCAGCTCTCGGTGGACGAGGTCGAACACCTCGGCCTGCGACGACAGGTCGTCGACGTTGAGGACGGTGAGCCGGTCCAACGCGGCATCGACGGCCGGCTGCCCCGTGGGCTCCCAGACCGGCAGGACGAGCTCGTTGAGCACGAGCACGTCCTCGACATCGACGGCGACATCGACGTCGTCAAGGTCGTCGGCGGCCTCGACGTCTGTCACATCCGGGACGTCGTCGGCGAGGTCGTCGGACATCTCACGCTCCGGCATCGGGGTCGACGACGATCTTCTTGCGCTTCTTCACCGCGGGCTCCTCGCCCGGTGCGGTCGGTGCGGTGTCGGTCGCGACATCCACGGCATCGGCGTCCGGCCCGGCGCCCGGGTCGTCGTCGGCGATGGGCTGCCCGAGGTCGGCATCGGCCGGCACGGTGGCCGCCGGGGCGGACTGCGTGGCGTCGCGCACGTCGGCGAGCTCGGACTCCAGCCGCTGGACGTGGCGGCGAAGCGCCGCGAGCTCGTCCTCGCGCACGAAGCCCATACGCGCGACGGCCTTGTCGACCTCGGTGCGGATCAGCCCGGTGAGCGCCTCGCGGTTGGCCTTGCTCGTCGTCACGAGGTCCTCGGCCAGGTCCTGAACCTGGCCGACGACCTGGGGATCGGGCATCGCTTTGGCACCGAGCATGATCCCGTGGGCCAGCAGGCCGGACACGACATCACGCGCCTTCGCCGTGGTCGCCTCGGTCAGCCCCGAGGCCATCTGCAGGTAGCTGCGCACGTCATCGAGCACTGTGGGCCTCCCTTCGCTCTGCCCCAACCGTACCCGGCACGCGGACAACCGCCGGGGCAGCGGCTATGACGACGGCGCGGACCTGGTCAAGGTCGACCGGCAGGCCGGCATCGGCTGCCGCCCAGCACGCCGCAGCGGCCGCGTGCGCGATCTGCCCCGCAGGCCCGTCCCCGACCAGCGCGAGCCGGCCGTCTGCGAGCGTCGCCCGTACGGCGCCGACCTCGACCGTCACGGTCGTCCCCGCCTGGGTGCAGCTCACCTCCGGGTACGGCTCGAGCAGCCCTGCGAGGTCGAGCGTGACGTGGTCCGGTCGCTCGTCGTGCCCAGCAACGAGCAGATCGGCCAGCGTCGTCACACCGGTGAGCACGAGGAGGGTCGGGACGCCGGCGCGAGGGCCGGCCGCGATGTCGGTGTCGAGACGGTCGCCGATCATCAGCGGCCTGCGGGCGCCGGCCCGCTCGACCGCGGCACGCAGCAGCGGCGGCTCCGGCTTGCCGGCCACCGCGTCCGGAACCCGGCCGGTCGCCGCGGTGACGACGCCGACGAGCGTCCCGTTTCCCGGGGCGATGCCCAAGGGCGTCGGGATCGTGCGGTCGAGATTTGTGGCAATCCAGGGCAGGCCGTCGGCGACGGCGTACGAGGCCATCGCAAGGTCGCGCCAGGACACGTCCGGCGAGAACCCCTGCATCACGGCGGCGACCTGCGGGTCACGGGCACGGACTGGCAGGTAGCCGGCCTCGGTGAGAGCCTCGTCGATCCCGCTGCCGCCGATGACCAGGACACATGACCCGTCCGGCACCCACTCGCACAGCAGTGCGGCCGCCGCCTGCGGGGAGGTCACCACATCAGCGGCCGTCGCCGGCACACCGAGCTCGACCAGGTGCTGGGCGACGACGGTCGCCGGGCGGTTGGCGTTGTTGGTGACGTATACGCAGGAGACACCGGCGGCGCGAGCGGCCGCGATCGCCGTCGCGGCGTGCGGGACCGGGTCCAGGCCGATGTAGACGACGCCGTCGAGGTCGAGCAGGAGGGTGTCGAACCGGTCGATGAGCCGCGGGCCGCCGACGGCGGCGTCGCTCACTGCGACACCGGACCCTCGAGGGGAAGGCCAGCGAGCGACCGCGACCGCAATGTCGCCTTGACCTGCGCGAGCGCGTCGCCGTAGTCGCTGCGGCTCGGCCGCATCACGAAGGCCATCGCCAGGTGGTCGCGGGCCTGCGGGAATCGCTGGAGGCGCCACAGGGCAAGGCCCAAACCGTAGTGGCCGTAGTCCTCAGACGGACTGCGCTCGACGAGCTCGGTGAACGCGTCCGCCGCCTCCTCGTAGCGATGGCTGTCGAACAGGGCACGCGCGTGAGCCTCGATCACCGATGTCGAGTCGGGGTCCGACTCGCGCAGGTGCGCGAGCAGGACGGCCGCCGCATCGGGGCTGCCGCTCTCGAGCAGGGCGATCGCCCGGCGGTAGCGGTCGTACAGGCTGTCGGGTTCGTCGACGTCCTCGCTCACGCGCCCATGCTCGCACGCGCAGCCCGGTACCGGGTGAGCGCATTCACCTCGACCTCCGTAGCGCTCGTCGGACTCGGTCCCGCACGCCAGAACCGGCGGCGCAGGACTCCCTCCGCGCGTACCCAGGTGCCCGGAGCCAAGCCCTCGATCCGACGCATGAGCGGCTCTCGCACGGCGTGGCAGGCGATCGCGTCGACCCGCAGCCGGCCGTCTCCGCCACGTACCGCGGGACGGTCGACGACCACGACGAAGCTCAACAGCTCGTCACCGCTGGGCAGCTGCCGGCGTTCGATGCGGGTGCCGAGCCGTCCGACGAGGTGGACGTGGGAGATCGCGAGGGGCACGGGAGATGAGGTCATGCGGGCGAGCATGGCGAGGATCGTCCGTACGCCGCGCTCCCCGATACGGGCCAGTGGACGTTGCCCGCGATGGCATCGATCTGTGGACGCCAGGCCCGGCGCGGCGGGTCAGCCGAGGGCGATACTGGGTCGGTGATCGAGGACCTGGGCGGGGACGTCTTCCACATCGACACGCGCATGGGCGGCTACGACGGGATCACGTCGAGCTACCTCATCCGCAGCAGCCGGCCGTGCCTCGTCGAGACGGGAACCGCCCGATCCGCCCCCATCGTCGTCGCCGAGCTCGCCGCCCTGGGCATTGACGCCGCGGACCTATCGACCGTCGTCGTCTCGCACATCCACCTCGACCATGCCGGCGGCGTCGGGGACATCGCCCGTCATTTTCCGAACGCCCGCGTGGTCGTCCACGAGAAGGGCGCGCGCCACCTGGCGGACCCCAGCCGCCTGATGGCCAGCGCCCACCGCGTGTTCGGCGAGGACCTCGAGCGCCTGTTCGGCGACCTGCAGCCGGTCTCAGCCGAGCGGCTGGACGTGCTCGCCGACGTCGGGTCCGTCGACCTCGGTGATGGTCGACGGCTGGAGGCGTTCCACAACCCGGGCCACGCGTCGCACCACATCGGGCTGCTCGACTCCTCCACCGGCGACCTCTACACCGGCGATGCGGCCGGCGTGTACGTACCCGAGACGGCGGACGTCCGGCCGGCGACACCCCCGCCGGACTTCGACCTCGACCTCACGGTGTCGTCGCTGGAGCGCATGCGCGCTGCGGGGGCCAACCGCCTGCTGTTCAGCCACTTCGGGCCGGTGAGCGACGTCGACCCGACGCTTGAGCGCTCGATCGAGGAGGTACGTCGCTGGGTCGAGCTGGTCGCCGCGATCCGCGAAGTCGCCCCGGACCTCGATCACGCGGTCGAGCTGGTGCGAGCACGAGACCGTGAACACTCCCCCGAGTTCTATGCCGACGACGACCGCGTCCGGCGTTTCGAGGAACTGTCCAGCGTCGGTGCGAACGTCAACGGCATCTGGCGCTGGCTGGAGCGATCCGACAGCTGACCGGCCAGGTCACTCGGGCGCAGGCTCAGTGGCCTCGTCGTCCTCCAGGCCCAGCAGGACCGGGTCCTCGGGGGCGAGGCGCTCGGCGGCATCGGTCTGGTTCTCCACATCGGATGCCGCTGCACGGACGAGCCACGCGTGCGCCTCGTCTGCACGCCCAGCGGTGGCGAGCAGGTCTGCGTAGGCGTACTCAAGCCGCGCACGGGGCGTTCCGGCGGGCAGGCGCCCGAACTCCGGGGCGCGCAGGACGAGCAGCGCGGCGTCGAGCTGACCGAGGTCAGCTCGGGCACCCGCGCTCACCAGCGCGGCCTCGACCCGGCCGGCCGCATCGAGCGAGCGCGGGTCGAGAGCATGCAGCAGCTCCAGTGCCCGCTCGGGTCGACCGAGGCCTCGCTCGCAGTCGGCCATCATCGGCACGTACTCGTCTGTGCCGCGCATCCGTCGAAGGGCACGGAGGTCGGACAAGGCTTCTTCGTAGTCGCCGTCGAGGTAGGCGGTGATTCCCGAAGCCTCACGCACGGCCGCCACTCGGCCAGCCAGTCTCTTGGCCTCACGGGTGTGCGCACGCGCTCGGGGGACGTCGCCCTCGACGAGAAGGCGATCCGCCGCGACGAGGTGACGGGCAACGCGCGTGCCGAGGTCGTCCGGCAGGGTCCTCAGCTCGTTCAGGACGGACGGATCGAGCTCGTCGGCCAGAACGTCATCGGGAATCTGCGGACCGCTCGGGGGCCGCGGAGTCCGCACGACGGCGGACGCCGAGCCGCCACGGCCGGCCGGGGGCCGACGGGGACCGCTGCGCGGAGCGCCGCTGGCCGGAGGCCGCGGCCCGCTACGGCGGGGAGCGTCAGCCGAACCCGACGGCCTGCCGCCGGCCGGGCGAGACCCCGCCGGCTTAGAACCCGGAGGACGCGACCCCGCCGGCTTAGAACCCGGAGGACGCGACCCCGCCGGCTTAGAACCCGGAGGACGCGACCCCGCCGGCTTAGAACCCGGAGGACGCGACCCCGCCGGCTTAGAACCCGGAGGACGCGACCCCGCCGGCTTAGAACCCGGAGGACGCGACCCCGCCGGCTTAGAACCCGGAGGACGCGACCCCGCCGGCTTAGAACCCGGAGGACGCGCACCAGACGTACGAGAACCGGGCGCGCCCGCGCTGGACGGCCGCGATCCCGCGGCCTTGGCGCCAGGAGGACGTGACCCAGCAGGCCGAGATCCAGCACCGCCAGCGCCCTCGGGACGCGACCCGGACGGCTTGGACCCCGGCGGCCGTGAACCTGCCGGCTTTGCGCTCGCAGGCTTCGACCCCGGCGGACGTGATCCCGCGGGCCGTGACCCCGCCGGCTTCGACCCGGGCTTACCACCCGGAGGCCGTGACCCCGCCGGCTTGCCACTACGAGGGCGTGACCCGGGGGCTGAGCCTCGACGGTCTGGAGCGCTGCCGGCCACGGGTCCGATCCTTCCACGGTTGCTGATGGGCGCCCGGATTACCGGGCCCCGAAAATGACTAAGGCCACCCGAAGGTGGCCTTAGTCAAAAAATTGTCCGGCGGCGTCCTACTCTCCCACGCGGTCACCCACGCAGTACCATCGGCGCTGAGAGGCTTAGCTTCCGGGTTCGGAATGGAGCCGGGCGTTTCCCTCTCGCTATGGCCGCCGAAACTCTATTGAGATGTCAGTTTGAACCGAGTCCGCGACAGCAAAAGCCGTCGGCAGACTCGAGGTTCCCGACCGAATCTCGGGAACCGCACAGTGGACGCGAGTGTTTTGATAATGAGGCAAGTCCTCGGCCTATTAGTACCGGTCAGCTCCACACATTGCTGTGCTTCCACATCCGGCCTATCAACCCAGTCGTCTAGCTGGGGGCCTTACCAGGTCAACCCTGTGGGAGTCCTCATCTTGAAGCGGGTTTCCCGCTTAGATGCTTTCAGCGGTTATCCCTTCCGAACGTAGCTAACCAGCCGTGCCCTTGGCAGGACAACTGGCACACCAGAGGTTCGTCCACCCCGGTCCTCTCGTACTAGGGGCAGGTCTTCTCAAGACTCCTGCGCGCGTGGCGGATAGGGACCGAACTGTCTCACGACGTTCTAAACCCAGCTCGCGTACCGCTTTAATGGGCGAACAGCCCAACCCTTGGGACCTACTCCAGCCCCAGGATGCGACGAGCCGACATCGAGGTGCCAAACCATGCCGTCGATATGGACTCTTGGGCAAGATCAGCCTGTTATCCCCGGGGTACCTTTTATCCGTTGAGCGACGCCGCTTCCACAAGCATGCGCCGGATCACTAGTTCCGACTTTCGTCCC